>NZ_JARXHW010000025.1:0-70056 GCF_031127805.1 Thalassobacterium maritimum
GTCGTCAGAATAACCCAATGCCTACGGATTGACAACTGTTGAATCGATCCCCCCGCGCGGTAGCGCGGCTTAGTTCAACAGTGTTATATCATTCACTCAGTGAATGATAACTTGGGTTGGTGTTTTATTTGATTGTGAGGTTGTTTTCGGTGTAACCGTTTGATTTGTATCGCTGAGGCTCTAGTCCTGTCGTGGGATTGCGGTTGAATGGATGGACATTAGATAAGTCAAAACTATGTGTAATATCAAGATTTTGTTTCCGACGATTCGTGCACTCAGCGGTGGTTTTTGAATCGAGTGAATGATAACACTTTTTATGAAAAAAGGACTTACGCTACTATGTTGATTTGTAAGTTGCTATATCTGAGGTAATTAGGTGATTTTAAAATGCTGTAAGTAGATGTTCCGTTTCCGGCGATTCGTGCACTCAATGAGTTTTTGCTTGCTAGTGGGTGAATGTTTGAGCACTGGCAGGTTTGTTGTGAAAACCATACATTTCCCCCGTTGGGCTGAGGTATTGGCCGCGTAAAAAGGCTTCGCCTCACCACGTAAAGAGCAGAGCTCGCGTGGCAGGCGGCGGTTATTCTTTTAGGGATGATCGGTTATGTTCTATGTTTACGTGCTGCAGCCTCAACTCGATTAGGGGCTTTACATCGCTTATACTGGCAATTTGCGTCGCCGTCTATTTGAGCATAATACTGATGAAGCAAAAGCGACTTCTTTTCGAAGACCTTGGAAGCTCATTTATTATGAGGCGTATGTGCTGGAAGAGGTATTATACCGTTTAACATAAATATTGCGCATCTTTGTATATTAGTCATGTTGACTGTATGGCAAACCGAAAACTAGGAACTCAAGCCGATCGCCAGCGTGTGCGGTCGTTGATAAAAAAGAGAAGGATGGCCTGACAGCTGAGCGCTGGAACACACTGGTTGAAGCTAGGGACGAACTAGAGCGCCACTTCTTTGGCATCCTTAAAAACCTGCCTGTCAGTGGGAAAAAACCTGTAAAGGTTTGGTTTGCTGATGAGAGCCGATACGGCTTACTCCCTAACCTCCGGAGACTATGGACGAATAAAGGCCAGCGCCCACATAAGCGTTGGAAGAGCGAATACAAGTGGAGCTACTGCTATGGGACGGAGCCGGCTTCCATCCCAAGGATAGCTTCCACGAGCAGGTTCCCTCAGGTGTGCACGTCGTGTTGCTGCCACCCTACAGCCCAGAACTGAACCCAATCGAAAAACTTTGGGATCTGATTCAGGATCATACCTCAAATAAACTATGGCCGACCATCGAAAGACTCGACCAGGTCGTTGCTCTCCATCTCAAGGACTGGTGGGAAGATCCGCAGCGCGTCATACGCTTATTTGGTAATGGTTGGATACGCGCTTCAGCAAACGCTACGTGAGGTCAGTACATGCGCATTAATTATGAGAGTCGGTATTAGAGGTGGCCGATTCCGTGCGTGCAGAGCAGGTGCGGAGACCTGCGTTCCCGGGGGTGTCGGGATGCAATCCATAGTATCCTAACACGTTCGAACTCACATGTGCTGCGGCACAGTTATGCGCCGCATCTACTAGAGAATGGCACGAATATTATTCAGTCAATTGCCCATAGGGCAGCCATTGGCTTCACCCCTTTGGGGCTTGCGCCATCTCCGCGCTATTGCCCTGCGTGATGTCCGTCGTAGCTTTAGCGAAGGTGAAAGCCTCTAGGCGAAGCATGGGGCCAAAACTGAACGTCGAATATTTTGTGGCGCCATGCGACCGGGATTCGTGCTGAGAGGGGGGGATTTTACTCGACCTTTTCGGTTGGGATCTTGTTGGGGCAGGTGACGGCCAAGACGGGTACTTTGGTTTTGATCCAGACGTTTTGCTCTTTGAATAGTTTAGCGGGCACGGCTTCGCAGGCTTCTCCAATGGTCTCGACGGGCATGCGGCGGCCTTTGGGGGTGGTGTTGAATTCGTAGGCGGCACTGATGATGCGCTCGGGGGCGACTGTTACGCCATCGTCTTCGGGAATTTGCACGACCCAACCGGTGAGGTCTTTGTCTTTGAGCTCGTCTTCGGGGTCGGAGATGAGGATGGAGAATTGCTTTTTGATGGGCGGAGGGCGGTTTGCTTTTTCTTCTTCTTCGGCTTTGAGCTCCATCTCAATTTCTTGCATGATCTCGTTGACCTTACGCACGTCGGGTTCGTTGCGTTGGAGAATGAACTTGAGGGTTTCTACGTCGATTTTAGCCATGTGAACTGTGTCTGGTGTGAAAGTGAATGGGGCTTCGAGCGAATGCGTCGAAACTATGAATGAAAATTGGATGCTGGGAAAGCTATGTCTGTGAGTCGATTATTTTTCTCTTTGAAAGAGGATTTTGCCGCTGGGTAGAGCGTCGGCAATTACTTTTGAAGATTCAATGAAGTTGTATTCGCCGGTGTCTCCCCAGTCCCAAGTCTTACCTACGATGTAGTGACGCAGTGGCAGTTCGTCTTCGATGGGGGCAATATGCACGGTGTCAGCGGCGGTGCTGATGACTTGCGCAGCCATCGTATCGGGGGCTCGGCTTAGTTGAGAGAGTACGACGATGCTTTCCTGGGTGCGGTAGATGCGTTCAATCTGGATACGCCAGCCGGCGTCTGGTACGTCGAGTCTCACGGTGATGGCTTGTTTTTGCTCGCTGGAGGGGGCTGTTGTGTTTTCGTTTTGTTTGGCAAGTGAGCCTGCGACGACTTCAGTGAGTTTTGTGGGATCGAAGTATTTTTTTATGGCTTGGTTTACGTCTTGTGCGGTGAGCTGGCGTACGCGAAGCGGATAGGTGTCGATGTAATCGGGGGCAAAGCCGCGTTGCATAAAACTGTGGACTTGTCCGGCAACGCTACTGGTGGTGGAGAGGCCGACGAGGTAGGAGCCGGTGAGGGTTTCGATTGCGGCACGGACTTCTTCTTCGCTGACGCCTTGGTCATGCCATTTTTGGACGACTTCGTGGGCGGCTGCGAGCCCGTCGTTGAGCATGCTGGGGGCAAAACTGGCAGAGAGGACCCAGTTGCCGGGAGTTAGGATGTCGCCTTCGTGGCCAGTGCGAATGCTGTAGGTGAGGCCGCGGTTTTTACGGACTTCTGTCATCAAGCGTGAGTGAAAGCTGCCACCGAGGATGTAGTTACCGACCATGAAGGGGAGGTAGTCGTCGTCGGTGCGTTGAAGTTTGGTATTGTAGCCGAAACGCACGGCGACACTGGTCTTATCTTCAATATAGATGCGCTCGTTCTGTTCGTCGTTTGCGAGTTGTGTGGTGTCGAGTGGGGGGGATTTGCTGCCTGCGTTCCAGCCTTCGAAGGCATTGCCGACGGCGGCTTTGAGTTGTTCAAAGTCGATGTCACCTGTGAAGATCAGCGTCATGGACTCCGCGCCATAATGCGCTTTATGAAATGAGGCAAGGTCTTCGACGCTGGTGTTTTCGAGGTCGTTGAGTAGTTCTTGGATGGGGGTGCTATAGTTTATGTGATCGCTTGGGTAGAGTTTGCGTGAGAGTTGGGCACTGGCACGGTAGTCGGGGTTGTCGATCGCTTGTAGGAGGCCTGCTTTTTGGCGGTGTTTTAGATTTTCTAGAACTTGGGGGTCAAATGCGGGGTTGCGCAGTTGGTCGGCGAGTATGTCGAGGACAGAGCCTGCGTCGGCGCGCAGAAATTTACCCGCAAAATTGAGGTTTTGTGCGCCTGAGCTGAAGCCGATGTCGGCACCCAGTGTATCGAGTTTTTCTGCGATTTGAAAGCGGTCTTGGCGGGTGGTGCCTTTATCGAGCATGGCGGCGGTCAGGCTGGCACGCATAGGTGCGTCGCTAGGGCTTAAGCTGTCGCCTGCGGCGATGCTGCCAACGAAGGATACAACATTGTCGATGGGCATATCGATGGCGATGAGCTCGATGCCGCCGATTTGGGCACGTTGCATGTGGCTGCTGAAATCTACAATCGATTCTGACTTTGAGCCGTGGTTACTGTGTGCGTCCTGGTCTGCATCTGCGCTGTGATTGAGTGGGCCGAATAGAGCGGGGTCGCGATAGTAACGTGGGCCAGCAATTGAATTGGTTTGGGCCGTCAGTGAGTTCATGACTTGGGGGACAAACCAGCCGGTGGTGCTGCGTTGCTCGACAAAATATTTGGCGGCGACTTGTTGCAGTGTATCTGTGGACACTGCTTGAATTGCTTGCGGGAGTCGTATGTAGGTGGACCAGTCGCCCATGGCGATGGCGTCATTGATTTGGTCGGCGATGGCGTAGGGACCGTCGCGGCCATAGACGGTGCTGGCATGAATGACGGATTTTGCGCGTGCGAGTTCGTCTTTGTCGACACCACCACTGATGAGTGATTCGATCTCATCGAGAATGATGGCTTCAACTTCGGCGTGGGTGGCCTCGGGCGTTAAGTAGGCTCCGAAGATGAATAGGCCGGGGTCATTGAGCTGTGGTGCGTAGGTAAAAGTGGCGCTGGCCTTGCCATTGTCTTCAAGCGCGCGGTAGAGGCGGCCGGTTTTGTCGGCGCCGAGGATTTGCTGTAATACGCTGAGTGCGGCCCAGTCTTCGTGGCGGCCTTCGGCCACTTTGTAGCCAATCATGACGACACCGACTTGTCCGGCGCGCTGGATCGTGACGCGGCGTGGGCCGATCTGCTCGGGCTCAGTGGTTTCAACGCTGGGTATCGGCTGGGGCGCTGGGGGGACGGCTCCGTAGTGGGTGGCGATCGCTGCAAGTGTTGCCTCTTTGTCGAAGCCGCCGATCACGGTGAGCACTGCATTTTCAGGCCAGTAGAAGGTGTCGTAAAACTCGCGTAGTTTTTGTGGTGTTGTGTTTTCGATATCGGAGTGCCAACCAATGGTGGGGTGCCCGTAAGGGTGGGCCATGTAGGCGGAGGCGAAGAGTTCTTTAATTAATGTGCTAACGGGGCTGTTTTCGCCGCGCTCGTATTCGTTGCGCACCACTGTCATTTCTGAGTCGAGGTCTTCTTGGCGGATTAGCAGCCCACGCATACGGTCGGCTTCCAGCTCGATGGTCATGGGGACGTATTCGCTCGGCATGGTTGCGTAATAGTTCGTGCGGTCGAACCATGTGGTGGCATTGGAGCGCGCACCGATACGTTCCATCTGGCTGGAGTACTCGTTGCCGTCTACGCTATTAAAGCGTTCGGTGCCCTTGAACATCATGTGTTCTAAAATATGGGTGGCTCCAGTGGTGCCGGTGACTTCGTTGCGTGAGCCGACCTTATAGGTGACCATTACGGTGGCGACTGGCAGACCTTCGTTGGGCATTAGCAATATGCTAAGACCGTTGGACTTGAGGCGGTATTCTTCAATACCATCTAAGGTTTGCACGGGCTCGATCCCTGCTGGCAACTGGGGTGTCTTTTGGGCGGAAGCTTGCAGGCTGACTACAGTCGCAAGGCAGAAAAGGAGGGGGATTTTTAAAAATCTCATAAATATTCGTGTATTGTCAATTTGTAGGAGTCAATGTTCCACGAGGGGGATGACAAGTGTAGGTCCTATTTTTTTTGAGAATTCCTATTTGTTCAATTGCGTTGGGAATGTTATTTTTTAGTAGTGCGTCACTTCGAACACGAAACTTTCTAATATGATTTTTTATCCTTTCATTCTAGCAATTTGCTGCATCAGCTTATTTTTGACTGCTTGTGGTGATGCCGAGCTGTCGACACGTCAGAGTGTGCGGCCAGCTGCGCCGGTAGAGGTGGCTGCGATTGAGCGAGGCTTGATACGTGAGTTGCGGGTCTTCAGTGGTGCACTTGAAGCGAGCGCTTCTTTTCCTGTTTCGCCCAAGGTGAGTGGTTTAATCGAGCAAATATATGTAGATATCGGCGATACGGTGGAGCAGGGGGCGGTGGTGGCCCGTTTGGATAATGCGGAGTATAAACAAGCCTTAGCGAAATCGCAGGCGGACTTATTAGTGGCGCAGGCTAATTTAATGGAAGCGGAGAGCCATCTTAAGATTGCTCAGCGAGCGATGGAGCGCGCGCGGGTGTTGCGCGACCGTGGTGTGGCCTCGGAGGCGGAATTTGACATCGCGCAGAGCGATTTACTGGCAGCGCAGGCGCGGCTAGAGGTGCTAAGGGCGCAGATTCAAGGTGCAGAATCTGCGGTGCAATCGGCGCGTATCCAACTGGGATATACTGAAGTGCGTGCGATGTGGTCGGGAGATGCCTCTACGCGTGCAGTGGCTGAGCGTTATGCGGACGAAGGTGAAACGCTCAATGCGCTGTCGCCTTTGTTACGCATCGTCGATGTAGATCCATTGACGGGGGTGTTTTTTGTATCTGAAAAGGATTATCCGCAATTGTCGGTGGGGCAGCAGGTTGATTTGGAAACGGATGCTTATCCGGGTGAAATTTTCACAGCTTCAATCCAGCGTATTGCACCAGTCTTTCAGGTTAGTTCTCGTCAGGCGCGTATTGAAATTACAGTGCCTAATGCAGAACTTCGGCTCAAGCCAGGCATGTTTGTGCGTGCTAAAGTGGTGGTGCGTGAAGTCGAACAAGCGCAGATTGTGCCGGATGTGGCGCTGGTCACACGTTCAGATTCGAAGGGTATTTTTGTGGTGGGGCAGGACGGGGAGACTGCGCGCTGGCGGCCCGTGCAGACGGGCGTGCGCGAGGGCGATCGTATACAGGTGATCGCTGAGGACTTAGCGGGGCCGGTTATTGTGCTGGGCCAGCAGTTAGTTGAGGACGGTTCACCGATTTCACTTGTTAGCTCTGATCTTACGGAATGAATTTACCGCGTCACAGTGTCCGCCGCCCCATTTTCACCACGATGGTGGCTCTCATCCTGATCGTGTTGGGCGGCGTCTCCCTGAGTCGGATACAAATCGACCTGCTGCCTAGTATCGAGCTGCCGACGGCGTCTGTGCGGACTGAGTATGAGGGGGCCAGTCCCGAGGTGATCGAGCGCTTAATTACGCAGATTATTGAAGAGATCGTGGCCACCGTGCCCGGGGTGGAAGAAATTACCTCCACTTCCGAGGAGGGGCGCAGTAATGTGGAGGTGACTTTTGTTTGGGGGACTGACCTCGATGCGGCTGCGATCGATCTGCGTGCGACAATCGAGGATGAGATCAGCGAGTTGCCTGACGATATCGTGCGGCCGCGCATTAGTAAGTTTAGCATCAATAGCTTTCCTGTGGTGTTGATTGGAGTTTCGAGCCCTCTCGACCCAGTTGAATTGACCCAATTGATTGAGGATCGTATCCGGCATCGCTTTACTCAAATACCGGGGGTGGCGCAGGTTGATTTCTGGGGCGGCTTTCCGCGAGAAGTCCGAGTCGAACTATACCCGGAAAAAATTAATGCCTTAGGTTTATCGCTGAATGAGATTTTGAGCACGTTGCGTGATGCCAATCTCGACTTGCCAGCGGGGCAGATTGAGGAGGGGCGTTACGAAGTAACCTTGCGCGCGCCAGCACAATTCGAGACGGTGGATCAAATTCGAGATACGGTGCTGGTCGTGCGTGACGGCGCCGCAGTTAAAGTGGGGGATGTCGCCGATGTGCGCGATACTTATGAGAAGCTCACTCGTATGATCCGTGTGAATGGGGAGCGTGGTGTGCGTATCGCGATTCGCAAGCAGTCGGCCGCCAATACGGTGGAAGTTTCACGCCAAATTTTGGAGGAAATTGACCGGATCAACGAAGAGTTTCCACAAATGAAGGTGGTGCCCGTGATCAATCAGGGCAATTTTATCGAGCGCTCCATCGAAAATGTCGCTCGTTCGGTCGTATATGGTGGGGGCTTGGCCGTGTTGATCTTACTGTTCTTTTTACGGAATATCCGCAGCACTTTGGTCATCGCGGTCTCGATTCCAATCTCTATTATCGCCACCTTTTCGCTGATTTATTTTGGTGGTCTGACAATTAATTTAATGACCTTGGGCGGCTTGGCGCTCGGTGTAGGCATGATGGTGGATAGTTCGATCGTGGTGTTGGAAAACATATTTCGCCAGAGAGATGAGCAAAAGAAGAATCGAGTCGACGCTGCTGCGGAGGGAGCTTGGGAGGTGGCGCCGGCGATTTTAGCTAGCACGATTACCACTCTAGTCATATTCTTGCCGATTGTATTCGTGCAAGGCGTCTCGGGCTTATTATTTCGTGAGTTGGCCTACGTCATCTGTTTTTCACTGGTTTGTTCCTTGCTGCTCTCTTTGAGCTTGGTGCCGATGCTGTCCTCGCGACTACTCAAGCCTGCAAGTGAAGAAGGCGCGTCCGCGGCCTGGTTGGTAGGTTTGAAAGATCGGGCCACGCAGGCCTTCGAAAGAATGAACCAATGGTATTTGGCGCTGCTGGAGTCGGCGCTGCAGCATCGAATCGCAGTGGTCGTCAGCATGGTGATTTTACTCGGCTTAAGTTTGTTCATTGTGCCGTTCTTAGGCAGCGAGTTTTTGCCGCCCAGTGATGAAGGAGAGGTGCGGGTGACCGGGGAAATGGAAGTTGGCACCAGATTGGAGTTGCTAGACCAGCAGACCCGGCTGTTGGAGTCGCTGGTATATCCTGCAGTGCCTGAGGCAATCTCGACGGTGGCTTCGGTGCGTGATAATGTTGGAGAGATTCGGATGTCGCTGGCACCGGCTGCCGAGCGCGAACGCTCGAATGTGGAGATTGCGGAAGATCTACGCCGGGCGATCGACGGCAAGGTGCCGGGGATGAAGATACGCACGCGTGCGCCTCAAGGGCAGTTCTTACTCGAACGCATTATCGGGGGCGACGAGGGCGTGACAGTGGAGATTCGTGGTTTCGAACTCGATATTTTAGAAGCACTCTCTGGAAAGGTCGCGCAAGCCATCGAAGGGATTGATGGAATTTCAGACGTGGATCGCAGTTTTGATGCGGGCACGCCGCAGCAAGAGATACATATCGATCGGCAAAAGGTGGCCGATCTCGGCTTTACGCCGCGCGACATCACCGAAGTGATTGAAACCGCGATCGCTGGTTCGCGTGCGGGCAACTTCCGCAGTGAGGGCAACTCCTACCGTATACTTGTGCAATTAAAAGATGCCGAGCAGCGCAGTTTGGATGAAGTTTTAAACCTCACACTTCGAACTGCAGATGGGCAAATGGTGGTACTGCGCAATTTAGTGAGCACAGTGAGCAGCCGCGCGCCGTTGGAGATCACGCGCAAGCATCAACAGCGGCAAGTCACCGTTTCAGCCAACGTGGCTGGCCGCGACTTGGGCTCCGTCGCAGAAGAAATACAAATTGCTTTAGACGGAATACCGCGGCCTGATAATTACGAGCTCAACATTTCCGGCAGCTTCGAAGAACAGCAAGAAGCTTTTCGCGAGCTCTTGGTGGCCTTACTTATCTCGCTATTGCTAGTCTACATGGTGTTGGCCTGCCAATACGAAAGCCTGCGCGATCCGTTGGTCGTGATGTTGTCGACCCCCATGGCTGCAATCGGGGTGCTGTTGACACTTTGGCTGACGGATACCACTCTCAATTTACAGTCCGGCATTGGTTGTATCATGCTGGGTGGCATCGTCGTGAACAACGCCATCTTGCTCGTCGACCAAGCCAGCTCCCTTGGGCGAGCGGGCGGTTATAGCCTACATGCAGCTGTGGTGGAAGCAGGCCGTCGGCGCTTTCGTCCTATTTTAATGACCACTCTGACTACAATACTAGGTTTGCTGCCTCTTGCGTTAGGAATCGGAGAGGGCGCTGACGCGCAAGCACCCTTAGCACGTGCAGTGGTCGGCGGCTTGATCGGGTCGACTTGTATCACACTCATTCTGATACCTGTGGTTTACACTCTGGTGCACCCAGAAAATGAAAAGATGAAGCCATCATGATACGTTTCACTGTAACTACTTTATGGATATTGGCGGCTGGCGCCTTGTATGCTCAATCTGAATCGAGTTGGGGCTTGAGTGTAGAAGAGGCGGTCATCAAAGCTCTGCAAAACAATCGAGAACTACGTGTGCAGCAGTTAGTTCCTGTTATCGCGGGAGCCTTTGAGAAAATTGAGCGTGGCGTCTACGATCCAGAGCTTTATGCCAGCTTTGAGCATATCGAAGAAATTGCTTCTGAAACCTCGCGCTCGACGGGAGGGCAATTCTCAGTGGAAGGTGATGATGTCGAAGCGGAGCTCGGTTTGCGTCAGCGTTTGCCCTTTGGCACGGAGCTGGAAGCTTCGGTTGCCAGCACTCGCAGTATTTCCAATCGTGCGCCCGAGCAGCAGCAAGCTCGCTATGGACTCAGTATTACACAGCAATTATTGAGAGGCTTCGGGACTACGGTGAATTTGGCTTCCTTGCGTCAGGCCAAGCTGGATACACTTGCCAGTCAATACGAGCTGGCTGGCTTCACCCAGGCCTTGGTCGCTGAAGTCGAGACTGCTTACTGGAACTTCGTGGCCGCGACCGAGGCCATTGCTGTTTTTGAGCAGTCGCTAGAACTTGCGCAGTCGCAACTCGACGAGATCGAGTCGCGGATCGAAGTGGGCAGTCTTTCCAAAAATCAAGCAGCCGCGGCGCGGGCCGAACTCGCCTTGCAGCAACAAAGTCTGATCGATGCTCAGAGTGAGCGCAGCCAGCGACTCTATGAGCTGATGCGCCGCATCTACCCCGATTTGCCAGTGGAGCAAGTCTTACCTCTGCAGGCCACCAGTTTGCCCGATATAGACTCGAGCTTGCAGGCGGACCGTCAGGCACACATACAGCTGGCGCTACAAGCGCGCCCTGAGATCGAAGAGGCCCAGCTGCGGCTGCAACGTGAGCAGCTAGAGACCGTCGTGACGCGCAATGGGCGCCTGCCCCAGTTAGAGCTGTTTATCAACCTCGGGCATTCCGGTTATGCGGATAGTTTTCGCCAGAGCTTTCGTGAAAATGATGGCGACAATCATGACTATACCGTCGGCTTCGAATTTAGTCAGGTGCTGGGGCAGCGAGCCGCGCGTGCTCGTGATCGCATCGCGCAGGCCCAGACGGAGCAGGCCGAGCAGGCACTGGCTAATTTACGCAGCCTAGTGCGCTATGATGTGCTGCTGGCGCTTAATGAGCTCGAGCGTGCGCAGAAGCAGGTAAGCGCTTCGGCTGTGACTCGAAGCTATAACGCTCAAAGCCTGGCGGCCG
The DNA here is from genome assembly GCF_031127805.1 of Thalassobacterium maritimum. NCBI lineage: Bacteria > Pseudomonadati > Verrucomicrobiota > Opitutia > Puniceicoccales > Coraliomargaritaceae > Thalassobacterium > Thalassobacterium maritimum. Next base: position 11,109 of record NZ_JARXHW010000025.1, read on the forward strand.
AAGAAGATCGTTTCGAAGTCGGCAGTGGCACCTCGTTGGATGTCGCACGTGCGCAGCGCGATCTGGTGCAGAGTCGCATTGCCGAGATTCAGGCGCGTGTCGCCTATTTGATCGCCAAGGTGGAGCTCTACCGTGCCGATGGTAGCCTACTCGAGCGGCGCGGTATTCGCTTGGGGGGCGAAGGGGACTGATTTAGAGCACACATACATTTAAGTCGACGCACTGATGGGCCATTTCAAGAGGCAGTCGAACTAAACGCAGAGTGTTCTAGCACGCATGCGGTTCTGCGCCATCACAGTGTAAAGTTCCGTGACTTAGGATGCGCGCGCGCAGACCACCAAAGCCTTTGAGCGCTTCGTGCACCCCCGGGGCAACCGCTTCGTCCATCCAGTAGCAAGGGCGGCATTCTTCACTGCCTTCAAATTCGATGCCTTGTAGGCTAAAGCGCTGGCCGATCAAAGTGTTGAGGTCCACCCCGGAGCAGAGGACATTACGTCGAAACCATGCAGGATCCAATGCCGGGCAATCAAAGTCACGGCGGATACGTTGGTAGACCGCCCAATCAAAAAAGGTAATTTGCCCCTTGTAGTCCTCTTTGTGCTGAAAATAGCGATCCCCGCGCAGGCCCGCCCCCGCGACACATTCGACCGATTCGACTTTTTCGATTCCGTGCTGTAAGCGGCCCTTGCCGTGGCGCCCTACGAAGTCGTGCCCGGTTGAAATATAGATCGCGTGAATTTGCATAGGAGAGGTAGTGTGCGAAGGGGAGCCCAGTCTCAATGACAGAAATAAACTTTTTAGAGGGGCACCGAGTATTGAACCGAAAATCAGTGAACCGGAATGCCCGTTGGCCTACTGCTTTAGCTCGCAGAGGGCTGCGTGTTTCGCCAGCACGCGCTCTAGGATTGCGTTAGGGCTGAGTCCGTTCTCTTCGCGTAACTGGGCAACGGAGCTGCCGTGCTCAATGAAGCTATCGGGCCAGCCGATGCGTTCGACGGGGCAGTTATATAGATTGGCTTCTTGCAAAGCTTCCATAACTGCAGTGCCGAGGCCACCTGTGATGACGTTGTCTTCCATCGTTACGATTAGGCGGGTGTTCGGGGCGGATTGTGCGAGAAGTTCAGTGTCTAGTGGTTTGAGGAATCGGGCGTTGACGACGCCGGCTTGGATGCCGTGCTCACTGAGGCGAGCGGCGAGTTGTTCGGCGTCTTGGACCATGGAGCCGATGGCCCAGATATCGATGTCGTTACCGGTTTGCAGTCGTTGTGCTTTACCGATTTCCAGAGGTGTGGGAGTCTCTTTGATGGGGGTGCCGCGTGCGTTGCCACGTGGATAGCGAATAAAGGCGGCCCCTTGATAAGCGAGGCCAGTGGCCATCATATCGGCGAGTTCGTCTTCGTTGGCCGGGGCCATGATCACGACCTCGGGTACGCAACGTAAGTAGGAGAGGTCGAAGAGGCCATGGTGAGTCGCCCCATCGTTGGGGGAGAGCCCTGCGCGGTCCATGCAGAAGAGCACGGGAAGCTTCTGCAGAGCTACATCGTGAATGATCTGATCGTAGGCGCGCTGAAGAAAAGTAGAGTAGATTGCGCAGACAGGATGATAGCCAGAGGTGGCCATCCCCGCGGCGAAGAGCACGGCATGTTCTTCGGCGATGCCGACATCAAAGAACTGTTTGGGCAGGGCGTCTTCTAAAATGTTAAGCCCAGTGCCTGCGGGCATGGCGGCCGTGATGCCGATGACGTTTTCGTCTTTTTGCGCCAGTTTGACCAAAGTGTGGCCCATGACGTCCTGATACTTCGGGGGGGTGCCAGGTGCCGAGGGGGCGCCTTTGCCAGTTTTGATATCGAAGGGGCTGGCGCCGTGGAAGCGCTCAGGGTTTTGGATGGCGACATCGTAGCCGCGGCCTTTTTCGGTGAGCACATGTAGCAGGACCGGCTGTTCTGCGTTTTTGGCAAAGTCTAGGTAGTGCTCGACTTGTTTTTGATCATGCCCGTCGATGGGGCCGATGTAGCGGATGCCGTATTGCTCAAAAATTGAGGAGGATACGAAGAAGTCCTTGGTCTCTTGTTTCCACTTTGAGCCGAGTTTGATGATGGACTCGCCGCCGGGCATCTTTTGCAAGAAGCGCTCGATATCGTCATTAAGACGATTGTAGGCGGGGGTGGTGATGAGCTCGTTGAAATAGCGGGGCAGGGCGCCTACGTTTTTGGCGATCGACCACTTATTATCGTTGAGTATGATAATGAGGCGCTTGGTGGAACTGGCGACGTTGTTAAGGGCCTCCATGGTGATGCCACAGGTGAAGGCGGCATCGCCGCAAAGGGCGACGACGTGTTCATCGCTGCCGCGCTGGTCGCGTGCACTGGCCATGCCGAGTGCGGCGGAGAGGGCGGTGCCTGCGTGGCCGGCGCCAAAGGCGTCGTGGGTGCTTTCTGCGCGTGATAGAAAGCCGCTGTAGCCATCGCTGGTGCGAATGTGGTCGAAGCGGGCGTCGTTACGTCCTGTCAATAGTTTGTGTACGTAGCCTTGGTGGGCGACGTCGAAACAGAAGCGGTCCTCGGGCGTATTAAAGACGCGGTGCAGGGCGATCGTGAGTTCAACTACGCCGAGGTTCGGGCCGACGTGGCCGCCGTTTTGGGAGGTTGTTTGAATGATTCGATCTCGGATCTCCTGAGCGAGTTGCGGGAGTTGTTCGGGATCGAGGTTCTTGACGTCGGCGGGCGACTGTATCCGTTCTAGTAGGGACATTAGGTAGTTATTTTTCGCTGGAGTCGTCGAAGGTTTCGAGTTCGCCCGTTTTGATGTTGAGCTGTTCGATTTTAAGTTCGGCTTCTTTGAGTTGTGCTTGGCACTGTTTGAGTAGTTTGGAGCCTTCGCCGAATTTGGCGACTAAGTCGGCGAGTGGAGTGTCGCCGTTTTCCATGGCTTCGATGAGTGCTTCGAGGCGCTCGACGGATTGCTCGAAAGTGGGTTCTTCTGTTTTTTTGGCGGGCATAGTGGTGCTTAGTCCTGAGAGTCGAAGGCGTTTTGGATGACGGCTAGGTCGATGTTCTTGGTGATGAGGTCTTTAATGACGGGGATCTTATCTTTGTCGCTGGGCTGTGTCTTGACGGTCATACTGTTGACGCGGGAGGCGACTTTGTAGCTGTCTTCGGCACAGAGCACGACCGGGATTTCTGTCTGCGCGATCATCTCCATCAGGCGTGGGTGTGGCAGTATGCTGCGGGTGAGGATGATGCCGGCGATCGAGGTGCCAATGCCGATGCTGGCGGAGGCGATGGCGGAGAGGATGATGTCTTCGCGGTCACCGGGAGTGATGATGAGCACACCTTTGTCTAGGTGCTCGACCAGTCCTTTGGCAGCCATGGCGCCGATGATGACTTTATCGATACGGTTATTACAGCCGGCGGATTTTCCATTGAGCCAGCGTCCTTTGGTTTCGTCGACTACCTGCTGTAAGTTGGGCTGAGTGAGCATACACTCGTGTGGAATGCAGCCGAGTAAGGGGATGTTCATTCGGTCCAGCGCGATGCGACAGTATTTCTCAACCATCTCGATCTTGTCGGGCTCTACCTTGTTAATGATGGCGCCAATGATTTGCACGCCGGCGGCTTCGAAAACTGCTTTATTGAGTGCGATTTCGTCGATGGGGCGACCGATGCCTCCGCGCGCGACGATGATCACTTTTGCATTGAGTCGTTTAGCCACGTCCGCATTGGAGAGGTTGAATACGGAGCCCACGCCCGCATGGCCAGTGCCTTCGATTATAATATAGTCGCGCTCGAAGGCGGCGCGGTCGAAGGCGCGGCACATGCTGTCGATTAATTCCGCATGGTTGGCATCGGGATTGTCGAGGTAGTCGCGGGTGAAACTGTGATGAATCACGAGTGGACTCATCGCATGGATCGGGGTCTTTACATCGAAAATCTGGTTGAGCAGGATGGAGTCTTCATCGATTTGGTGGCCTTCGACCTGTAAGAAGCGCTGGCCGACCGGTTTGATAAAACCCACCCGCTCGGTGATGCTACGCAGTGCGGCAAACAATGCCAAACTGGTGGTGGTCTTCCCATCATTCATACGAGTCGCTGCTATAAATATGCGCTTGGTCGTCTTGTTGCGCGGAGCAGTCAAGATTTCCGTGTCGTCGGGCTCGGTGAAATGTTTCTTGGGAGACGGCATAATCTGGTATGTGTGGTGAAGGCTTTTGGCTACAGTGAAGAACTGGCCAATGAATGGTATATACGAGGTGCGATTACAGTATGGTGACGTCTTCGTTGAGGTCGTCGCTGTTATCGGTTGGATAGAGCAGCTTGTGGTCGATCGCTTGTGAAGCGACCATGACTGCGGTGCCAAAGATATCGGTCGCGGTAGCCCCACGACTGATTTCGGCCGCGGGCTTCGTCAGGCCAGTGAGAATGGGGCCATAGTTGCGTGCGCGTGTGAGTGTGTCGAGTAGTTTGGACGCGATATTGGCCGAGTGCAAATCTGGGAAAATGAGTACGTTGGCATGTCCGGCGACCGGGCCTTCGATTTTTTTAGTTTTAGCGGTGATCGGGTCGAGTGCGGCGTCGACTTGGAGCTCACCGTCAATTTCCATCGGGATGCCGAGTTCGATGGCTTTTTTGCGCGCCATTTCTGTGGCGGCCTTCATCTTGGCAACGGTCGGGTTCTTACTCGTGATACTCTTACTGGAGTAGCTGAGGAGGGCGACATAGGGCTTCGCGTTGGTAAGGTGATAGCTGAGTGCGGCCGTGGTGACGGCGATGTCGGCGAGCTGCTGGCTGGTGGGATTAGGCACGACAGCGCAGTCGGCGAGGAAGATTTCGCGATCTTTGCCTGTTTCGAGGTCTTCTAAGTCGAAGATATTGAGCGAAGACACCGTCGACACGTCAGGCAAGCGTGGCACGATCTGCAGCAGTGGGCGCAGGGCGCTGGAAGCCGAACTAGTCGCACCAGAGACGATTGCGTCCGCCTGGGAGGTGGCGAGCATCATGGTGGCGAAGTAGTTGGTGTCCTCCAAGTATTGCTCGATTTCTTTGTCTTTTAAATTTTTGAAGCGACGCAGGCCTTGGAACTTCTGAGTAAAGTTATCCCACTCGTCGCTGCGGCGTGGTTCAATGATACGGATGCGCTCAAGGCTGACGTTGAGCTTCTCTGCATTATCCTTAATTTGTGCGCGATCGCCCAATAGGATGGGAATACCCAAATTATTGGATGCAAACTGGCGTGCGGCTTGCAAGATGCGAGGGTCGCTGCCTTCAGGGAAGACAACGCGTTTTGGGTGGCGTTTGAGGCGAACGGTGAGTTTTGAAATAAGTGGCATAATAAAATAATTCGGAATGGATTTGGGTATTATCGGTGAAAAGTTAAATGGAGACGAAGAACTAAGAGGATAAATATACAATTGCCAAAGTTTTTTACGCGGTAGTTTCTAATCAGCTCGCAAGAAAGCCAAGCAAAGCAAATTTCGCGCCCTTCAAATTCGAATGCTCAAGAATCTAAAAAACATCGCAGTGGTCAGTCTTTCGACGGTCGGCTCTCGCTTGCTAGGCTTGTTGCGGGACATTTTGATCTTTGCTGCGCTGGGTACCAGCCTATGGAATTCTGCTTTCATCCTGGCCTTTACGCTGCCGAATTTATTTCGCCGTTTGCTGGGGGAGGGCGCCCTCACTTCGGCGCTGGTGCCGATTTTTTCAGATGTTTTGGAGCGAGAGGGCCGCTCGGGGGCCTTTCGCTTCTTTAATCAAGTGCTATTGCGACTGCTATTGGTGCTGTTGGTGATCGTCTCTTTGGGCATGTGCGCGCTGCACTGGGCGGCTGGAAGTGAATGGCTGCCCGAGCGCTGGGTGACGGGGGCGGGACTGGCTGTTTGGTTGTTGCCTTATATGTTGTTTATCTGTTTGGCGGCCATCATATCGGCCGGTTTAAATTTACTGGGGCGTTTTGCGGTGGCTGCCGCGACGCCAATTCTACTAAATTTGGCTATGATCGGCGCTTTGGCTGCAGGTCTGTGGCTTGACGCAGAGGCTGCACGGGTAGTGTATTGGCTTTGTGGCGGTGTTTTACTGGGTGGCTTGTTACAATTAGTGGTGCCTGCTTGGGATCTGATGCGTCAGGGCTGGCGGCCACGCATCGAAGGTTCGATGGGGGCAGAGCTTGCGGAGCTGTGGCACTTGTTTTTGCCAGGCCTGATGGGAGCGGCGATCTTGCAGGTCAATATTTTAGTCTCACGGCTGCTGGCCTATTCCTTGGATGAAGCGGCGGTCTCGGTGTTGTATTTGGCGAGTCGTTTGATGGAGCTGCCTTTGGGCGTATTTACGATTGCGGTGGCGACAGTGTTTTTTCCGTTGCTGGCTAAGACGCGTTCTAATGGGGATGAAGTGGAGTTTTCGGCGGTATTCATGCAGGGCATGCGGCTGGTGATTGGGATATCCCTGCCCGCGGGGGTAGGCTTAATCGTGTTGGGACAGCCGATTTTGGAGTGTCTCTTTTTGTGGGGTGCCTTTGATCAGGCCGATGTAATGGCGACGGTGCCTATTTTAGCGATTTATGGCCTAGGCTTGCCGCTGTATTCGGCGGCGACTTTTGCCACGCGGGGACTGCATGCGAGTAAGGATATGCGCACCCCCGTGCGGGTGGCAGGCTATTGCTTGCTGATCAATTTGTTTGCGGGCGCCTTGCTGATGCAATTCTGGGGAGCTGCGGGGCTGGCGACGGGCAATGTTTTGGCTGCACTGGCGCAAAGTATCTTGTTGTGGCGAGCTTTGTCTAAAGAGCGCGCGAGGCTGAGCTTTGGGGCGATGTGGGCAGCTCTGGTAAAGGTGCTGCTTGCAGGAGTCGTGATGGGGTTGGTTTGCGCCTTGGCTTGGCAGGCTGTGGCACAGTTTGATTTGAACGCAAAGCTGAGTGCCGCTTTGACGGTGGCGTTATGCGTGCCGGGTGGTGTGGCGGTGTATTTTGCTCTGTTGTATTTTTTACGCTTCGAGGAAATGGGGACATTGTTAGGCATGCTACGACGCTATATGCCTAAGAAATAAAGGCTGCAGGCGAGATTTGGCAGGGATTTCGAGCCTGCAAGCGCTCAGTTTTTGAGCTGTTTCAGGGCTTAAACACTTTAACCCGAAACATTTGTTTGAAATTTTACAAGCTTCTGCCTTTTGTGGCCGATAGAAATATGCGACCCCGATTTCATTTATATCTCTTGTCGCTCGTGTGGAGCACGGGCCCTGTGCTGGCTGCGAGTCCGGAGCTGCCACTCGATGTGGCGATTGCATCGGCCTTGGAGCACAATGTAGGGCTACGAATTGCAAGCTATGAACCTGCGGATGCGCTCGACACAGTCGAGATTGAGGACGCGCAGTTTGATCCTTCTTTTTTTGCTAGCACAGCGCTGCAAGAGGGGGAGTCGGTGCCAGTGGCGGGGGCGAGTTCGGAGAGTGACGGGCGCAGTGCACGTATCGGTATCGACCAGCGCTGGTCAACCGGGGCGACGGTGACACTCGATTCCGCGCTCGATCGTAGTGGTGGCAGTTCAACCGTGCTGAATCCTGACTATGGGGCGGATGTCGGCATTAGTTTAAGCCAACCCTTACTGAAGGGGGCGGGCACGACTGTGAATCTTGCGCCCTTAGCGCGTGCTAAAGTGAACGCTGAACGCTCGCTGTTTGAGTTGCGCTCGGACGTGCTCGATTTGGTGTTGGAAACTGAGATCGCCTATTGGAATCTTGCCTATGCGCGTGCGGATCGCGCCTTGACTGTCTCCAGTCTCGCCTTGGCGGAAAATTTACGCGAAGAGAATTCGGAGCGAGAACGCCTGGGTTTAGTGACTCCGCTGGAAGTACTGCAAGCCGAAGCTGAGGTATTGAATCAGCAGGAGGCGATCATACAGGCCGACAATAACATCGAGGATGCCGAGGATGCATTGCGACGCGCGATGGGACAGACCGATTTTGTGCAGGCAGTCTCGGATACGATCGTTGTGCGCGCACTGCCGGAACAAATGCAGCCCTTGCGATCGATCGACGAGGTGGTGCAAGACACGGTGCTCAATGATATCGATGCACAGGTGCAGGAGCGACGCATTGAGGTGGAGCGGATCAATCGCATGTTGGCGCAAGATGAGGTGCAGCCGGATTTAGACTTGAGGGGCGGTTTAAGCTACCTGGGGCGTGATGATAGTGGAAGCCGTGCATACAGTGGAGTTTATTCAGCCGATGGTTATGCTTGGTCCGTGGGCTTAGAGCTACGGGTGCCGTGGGGCTTGCGTGAGGCGCGTGCACGTGAGCGGCAGGCGGAGCGTGGTGTAGAGCAAGCTACTTTGCAATTATACGATATTAAACAAGCGAAAGCTCTTGCCGCGCGTAATGCTTGGCGCTCCGCCAGTAGTGGCTTGAAGCGGATCGAAGTGACGCGGGCGGCGATGCGGCTCAATCAAGAAGCCTTTGAGCAAGAGCGTGCGCGCTATGGTTCCGGATTGGTGGCCTATCGCAGTGTGCTTGAAGCGCAGCGTGATTATGATCGAGCCAAGAGTAATTACCTCGGCTCTTTAATTGAAACTCTTCGCGCTATCGTGCGACTCAGTCGGATCGATGGCACATTATTACAGCGCAATGGTCTCGATTGGGATGCCGTGGCGCCTTACACCGAATTGACTACGCCGCGCGCTGAGCTGAATACGTCGCGCGAATCGAACACACCATGAAACGTGCTCTGACTATCTTTTTTATTTTCGCCCTCATCGTCGGCGGTATTTATGGACTCTTGCAAGTTATGCCCAAGGGGGACGGGGAAACTGCGAATCAAATCCGGACCGATACTGCGGAGCGTCGCGACTTAAAGTCGGTGGTGCCGGCCACCGGGGAGGTGCTCCCCTTGCTCAGCAGTAGTGTGAAGTCTGAGATCAGTGGGCGTATTACGAATATCATGGTTGAGGAGGGCGATTCCGTGGTGCGCGATCAAGAGCTCTTGGAACTGGATCGCACCAGTCTGGAAACACGCCTGCGGGAAGCGCAGCGTAGCTTGGAGGCCGAAAATTTGCGCCTCGAAAAGTCCGAACGTAATTTCAAGCGTCTGCAAGAGCTGTTTGCAAAGAAGTTTGTGGGCGAGCAGGAGTATTTAGATGCACAAACTGAGCTCAAGCTTGCGCAGCTGAATATCGAAATTTCGCAAGCGAGATTAGAGGATGCGGCTGAGGATTTATCGAAGACTACGATTCTGGCACCGCATGATGGAGTGGTCACTTTGATGGGCGTGTTGGAAGGGCAGGTCATCTCGGGGGCCAGTTCAGTCTCGAACGGCACAGAACTATTGACAGTCGCGCAGCTGAACGAGCTCTACATGGAAGCCAATATCAACGAGGTGGACGTTGAGAAACTTTATATCGGACAGCCTGCATTTTTGCGTTTTGATGCGATCCCTGACTTTGAAGTCGAGGGGCAGATCAGCGTGATTGCTCCATCTGCGCGCAAAGATGGTAATGTGCGGGTCTTTCCGATCGAAGTGGTTTTTGAGGTGGCGGACAATCGCGTGCGCCCTGGCATTAGTGCTACGGTCGAAGTGCCGATTGAAACAGCCGACAATGTGATTAGTGTTTTATTATCGGCTGTTTTTAACGATGCACAGGGGAGTGTCGTTTACGTCAAAAAAGGCAGCGCTTGGGAGCGTCGCGAGGTGACTACAGGTATTAATAATCTACAGCACGTCGAGATTCGTTCCGGGCTGAATGAGGGCGAGTCTGTGGCTTTGAGCCGTCCGTTGGAATTTCGTAGAAACGATGATTGATACGGATTTAGTTTTTAAGCTGCGATCGATTCGGCGCACCTATAAAGTCGGCAGCGAATTGGTGCATGCGCTCGACGGAGTGGATCTGACGATTCGTGATCGTGAATTTATCGCAGTGATCGGCACCTCTGGCTCGGGTAAATCTACGCTGATGCACACGCTTGGCTTTATGGATAGCCCGAGCTCTGGCCAAATGGAGTTTGAAGGTCGCGACGTATCTGCAATCAGTCGTGGCGAGCGCTCGCAATTACGCGCCACTCGTATTGGCTTTGTCTTTCAGTCTTTTAACCTGCTGCCTAAGTTGACGGTTTTGGATAATGTGCTGCTGCCATTGGTATATGGGCGTCAGCGTGTGACTAACAAGAAAGAGCTCGGCATGTCAGTGCTTGAGCGAGTCGGTATGGACCACCGCGCGAGTCACCGTCCGAGTCAACTTTCTGGTGGCGAGCGGCAGCGTGTCGCGATTGCACGCTCTTTGATCAATCGTCCGCGCCTGATCCTGGCGGATGAGCCGACGGGGAATCTCGATACTAAAAATCGCGGTCGGATCATGGAGCTCTTTGCATCTTTGATGGACGAGGGAATCACGCTCGCACTAGTGACGCATGACGACGAAGTGGCGGCTTATGCCAAGCGTCGCATTCGCATGCAGGATGGTAATATCGTGGAGGACAGCAGCTCGTGAATCCGGTCGGTGATATCTATACAGGAGCGGCCAACGGGCTGCGCGAGGTTTGGTCCAACAAGGTTCGCTCCCTGCTTTCGATGAGTGGTATTATACTCGGGGTGGCGGCCTTGGTGGCTATGGTTGGTATCGTGCAAGGTATGCTGGGCAATATGCGAGCCTCCTTTGAGCGCAGTGGTGGCGTGCTTAAGCTGGAAGTGCACTCACAGGAGGCGCCTGAGTGGCAACAGCACATTGCAGGCATTTCTCCAGGTATGACGTGGCGGGACATTGGAGCGATTGAGAAAGCCATTCCGCTGGCCGCCTATGTTTCTCCCGTTGTGGATATGAACTGGGAGCGCTTTATTGCCAATGGTCGTCGCTCGGGGGCAATTTTGCATGGCGTCACACCGGATTATGCTGGCATCAAAAAGAATGAAATTCAGTTCGGCCGCTTTATCTCCGATTACGATGTCGACTCGAAGAGTCCCGTGATCGTGGTGGGGGCGCATGTCGTGCAGAATTTATTTCGAGACCAGCCGAATGTTGTGGGGCAACAAGTGCGCGTGAGTGGGCAAGTCTACACCATTGTGGGGCAGATTAAGTCCGTAGAGCAAGCGACTGCTCCTGGGGGGCGCAAGCGCAGTTTCAATTATGAAGATCGGCTCAATTACATTCCTGCGACTACGGCCATGGCGCGGTATAAAGGCGATGACGAGGTGAATCGCATCGAAATACTTGCTTATGAGGTGGGGGACATGCCTGATTTGATGGAGCAAATCGAGAATACACTGACACAGACGCACCGCGGGATTTTTGATTTTGAGATTCGTACACAAGATGAGCAATTAGAAGAGCTCAAGAAGCTCGAGAATTCGTTCACCTATTCACTGGGCGGGATCGCTGGAATTTCCCTTTTAGTGGGTGGCATTGGCATTATGAATGTGATGCTGGCATCGGTCAGTGAGCGCATCCGTGAGATCGGCGTGCGCAAAGCGATCGGAGCACGGAGTCATGATATCTTTATCCAATTTCTTGCCGAAGCGGTGGTGATCTCAGTCTTGGGCGGCTTATTAGGACTCGTCGCGAGTGTGGGGCTACTCTCATTGGCTCGCGATTTCATACCAGAGGGTCAAAATATCAGTAATATGCCAGTGACTGCGATGCTGTATGGCTTTCTCTTCAGCAGCATGATCGGGCTGGCATCCGGCATTTATCCTGCACTGCGCGCCTCGCGGCTCGATCCCATCGATGCCTTACGCTACGAGTAGCGATTAACGATCGTTAACGCGCATCCATTTGCACTACTTTGATCTCTGCTTTGGAGACGGAGCTGATCAAAGTGCTGGCGAAAGGGAGTGGATTATTGATGGCGGTGGCTAGTTTCGCTTCGGTTGCTGTAGCGATGGCGACCTTGCGACTGTTGGAGAGGTTGCGTTGATTCAGGGCGACCAAAACACTGGGCACGCTTGGATTGAAGGCGGCTGATTCCGCTGCACGGCCTGAAAAGAATTGACCGTCCAGGCATTCGAGCACGAAGCCCTCAGGGGAGCGGCTGTAGGGGGCGTAGCTGCGTTGGGCCGCGTTGATGGCCCGTTGTTGGGAGGTGTTGGGCTGCGGCTTAACAGCTTCAAGTGGGATTGAGGGACTGTCTAGCAGTCCGTGCCCCTTGGATCGCGGTTCTCCGAAGGCATGTGGCAGTAAGCTCTGTAGTGTATGAATCTGCGTGCCGACATGGATTTGTAGCGTATCTAAATTAGAAAGCTCACGCAGGAATTGACGGCAGTGCCCGCAAGGCGTTTCGGATACGTAGAGTGCAGTGAGTTCGTGCTCGTTATGCATCCATGCATTGAGCACCGCGGATTGCTCTGCGTGCAAAGTGGCGTGCAGAGGCATGCCTTGAAACTCCAAATTGGCCCCCAAGTATAAATGCCCCGATGCGCCAACGGCCACTGCGCCGACGGCGAAGCCAGAGATGGGGTGCACCGAAAAACTGGCCGCCAGTGGCAGGAGTTGCGCCGCCAGTGGCAGGAGTTGCGCTGCTGCTGTGGGCCCACAGTCGGTGATTTGACCGCTGAAGCCTGGCGCGGCCAGCGCTTGGCGTATTTGGGCTGCGCTGGCAGAGTCTAGGTCTGCGAGTGCACGGTCGATGGAAGAGTCAGTCAGGGCCATGCTGAGAGTGTGTTGGGCTGTTTATTTGAGAAAGCGAATGGTGCAAGGATAGCGGTAGAGCACGCCTTCGCTGGCTTTCACGGCGCCGATGATGGTGTACACGACCATCGCCACTGATAAAATCATACCTAAAATAACTCCCAGCCCGAATGCGAAAACTAGCAAAAAGCAGATGAGACCATAAATGGTGACTGAAATTTGAAAGTTCAGTACTTCTTTGCCCGTGTCATCTACAAAGGGGTCTTGCTCCCTCTTGACTAACCATAGAATGAGAGGACCGATGATATTGCCAAAAGCTGGGAGTATAAATAAACAGAAGCTGAGTAAGTGGCAGAGCATGGCCATGGTTTTATCGCCAGCAGGTGTGTTTGCTGCAGATGCAGCTGAAGGGTGTGAGGGCTCAGGACCTGAGTGCATGTCATTTGTATCGTCGATAATTTCAATGGGAGATTCGTGGTCGGGCTCTGAGTGATTTTCTATGCTCATAGTTGGGCAATTTAGGAAGCCTCCTTGAGTGGCGCAATCCGAAATCAGTCCTTTCGGCTTGGTTTTACGTGGATTATACACACATCGGCTGGCGAATGATGGTCTTCCAGTTCTTAGGCGCGGCGCGGCGGATGTCGCTTAAGTAGATTTCGTGATGTTTGCCGCAGAGTTGATGGTCTGAATCGGCTATGAATTGGTGCACGCGCTCAACGGTGGGGCCTTCGTCGTCGAAGGGCCCGATGTGAAGCGTTTGGGCGACGCGGCCTTCGTTAAAGCTCTGGTAGCGTAAAGAATCCAGGGCGGGGAGTTTTTTCTTTGCATGCACCCGTTTTATGGCGGTTTCAACTAGCTCGCGATCGACGCACTCAGGCTGCATGATCATCAGGGTCCAGAGCCAGCGATCTTTACGGCGAGTAATGAAATCTGACATGTCTTCGGCCCACCACAGCCCCTCCAGCGGCATGACCCCATAGTCCATCAATTTCAGCTCACGCTTGACTATGAATTTGATGGTATAGGAGACCGTAAACAAAGCTTGGATGGCTGCGATGTAGGACTCCGAGCCAGGTTCGCCGGCACCATCGACCATTAAGTATTGTAAGGGCGGCATTTCGATTGAGTCCACGCGCTTGGCAGAGGGCTTGTAGAGTGTCTTGAGCTCGGATTTGTAATTTACTTTGGGGATCATGATGGTGGGCTTGTTGAGCGGGTTATAGTTGAGCTTGCAGGCTAGACTGCTGCAGTATGTTAGTAAGCGACTTTGTTCGATAAAGCCCAGAGTTGAATTCAAGTGGTATAAAGCGGGAAAAGCGGCGAGAGTGGGTGATTTTGTTGGCGTGTAGCGATTAATTTGCTTTTGTGGCAGCTATGCTTCGATTTCTGAGTTTTTTGGTTTTTATCTTTGCAAGTGGGACAGCGGCACAGGCCTTCCATTCACTTGAATTAAAAAATGGTGCGACTGTCCAGGGCGAGCTGGTATTGGAACGGGCCGATTCGGTCTATGTCGATTTGGGCTATCAGTTACTGGAGGTGCCGAAGTCTGCGGTGGCGCAGGTGCAAGGTGTAGATGCGAGCTCGGGGGGCTTGCCGCAGCTGAGTTCGCGGGCGGATACTCTGTATCAAGTGGCCGATGCTCGTGGCGATCAGACCATCCGGGACTGGGTCGACGAGTTGGGAGAAGCGGTGGCACTGATACAGACGCCTACCGGTTTAGGCTCCGGCTTTATCATCCATCAAGATGGTTACGTGGTGACCAATGACCATGTGATCGCAGGGGAGCACCGGATTTCGATCACAGTATTTAAAGAAGGGAGCCATGAAATGTCGAAGGTGACCTATGATAATGTGCGTATCGTGGCGACGAGTTCCGAGCTCGATCTTGCCTTATTAAAAATCGAAAGTGAGCATGCAGATCCATTTGTGACTGTGCCCTTGGCCGCGGTGGACGAGGGGCTGCGCGAGGGACAGACAGTTTTCGCGATCGGGAGCCCGTTGGGCTTGGATCGTACCGTCTCAGAGGGGATCATCAGCGTGGCCAATCGCGTTATTAATGGACGTCTCTATTTACAAACCACCACACAAATCAACCCGGGCAACTCCGGCGGGCCTCTGTTCAATCTGAAGGGGGAAGTCGTCGGAGTGAATAATATGAAGATCGCCGCCGTCGGAGCCGAAGGGCTGGGGTTTTCTATTTCATCCGGTATCCTCAAGTCATTTATCGACAATCGCGATGCCTATGCCTTCGACCCGCGCAACCCAAACGCAGGCTTTCGTTATTTAAGTCCGCCCAAGGTCAAATAAGCGAGCGATCGCATTGACGGGATCATTTTCACGTGCCCTGTAGACATCTTAATCTTAAGAACAAGAATTATGCATATTCATAGCTATCGGACGACATTTCTCTCTGCGGCCTGTGCGGCCTGTGCGGCGAGTTTATCGCTGCCCCTCTCGCTCTCGGCGGCTTCTTTTAACCAAATGACGGAGGCTGATGTGGATGTTTACATTTCGATCCGCAACATAGAAGAGCTGCGTGACCAGTGGGCGGCGCACTCCTTCGCAGAGGTGGTTGAAGATCCCAGTTTACAGGAGTTCTTACAGCCATTGTTGCATGGGGGGGAGGCGAGCGAGTCTGAAGACGCAGAGGAGAGCATGACCGAAGTCTTGGAGCACGAGTTTGGCTTGAGCTGGGATGAGTTGTATGCGCTCTTTCCCGGACAGCTTTCGATGGCGTGGTTTAACGTGCCCGAATTATTACTGCAACAGGCAGAGCGCCCGGATATCATGGTGCTGGCGGAATACACGGGCGATGTGGATCAGCTCGATACATTGATGCAGGTGCAGTTTGAGCGCAACGCCAAGAGCCAGCAAGCACTCAACCCCGCGATCGAGCATACTATGATTGAGGAGACTTTCATGGGGGAGACGCTTTATTTTGATGAAACCTACGATGGCGAGCAAACCTACATCGAGGATGGTTACGCACTGGTGGATGGTGTCTTTATTTTAGCGACACCCGAGGAGCGTTTGCGTTCTGCCGTGGAAGCGATCAAGGATGGGCCGGACGCGCCGCTTGGCGAACAGGCGGCTTATTTACGTGCACGTGAAGAAGGGGGCCGTGGTGACCTCGAATTATACTTTAATCTAGAGGCACTTATGCCACCGTTGAATGAGGCTCTGTTGGATAAGCTGCTTCAGGGCGGCGCCTTAATGTTGGGGCTCAATGCGGATAGCTTGAACAATATGTTTGCGTTAGAGTCGATGCAGGCTGCATTTATGGATGTCGACTTGGTCGATGAGGGGCTTGAGGTGCACAGCGGCCTGATCTATCACGAGCAGGCAGGCTTGCTACGCTTGTTAGCTTATACCGACGAGCCCTTGCCAGAGGCGCGCTATGTGCCGAATGGGGTGTTTTCGACCTCGATTACAAATCTCGATGTGGGGGATCTATTGGCGCAATTTGAGACTTTGTTGACCACCGCTAGCCCCAATTTGCGAGCGCAGTTCGACGCGCAATTGCAAATGGTGCATAGCAATACTGGGGTCGATTTTCGTTCTGCGATCTTGGAGAACTTTGCGGACGATGTCGTTTCACTCTCTGTCATGCCAGAGACGAGCCGTGAGGCGGGAGCGATTGCGGAGCCGGACCAAGTGTTTGTAGTCGGTCTAGAGAATGCGGCCTCTCTGTCGAGTGCCTTGGAGGCTCTAATAGATCTGGTGCCAGGCGCGCGAGAGCAAATTCAAACCCAAGACTTTGCGGGGCAGACAATTTATAGTTTTAAGAATGCAGCAGCTGCCAATGCCGGCGTCAGCTATGTAATCACACGCTCCAAATTTATTTTGAGCATCGGTCAGCTAGGACTCTTGCAGGAGGTGCTGACACGTTTAGAATCAGGTGTCGATGGTTTCTGGCAAGATGCCGAGACTGAGGCGATCTTTGAGTCGATTGCTCGTCCCGATGCGGTAGCGCGCTCCTACGTGGACATCGAAAAGATGTTCTTACCGATCTTTCAATCGATCGTGCAGGCCAGTCAGCTAGCCTCGGGAGGCTCCAGCTTAGACTTGGAGCAGTTGCCACAGAAGTTGGCAAAGCCGTTTTATATGATTACAGAAACGAATCAGGCCGATGATGGCCTCTTTAACCGTTCCTTTATTCGAGCGCGGGAGGATTCTAAATGATGAAGCAGACTGGGACGTTTTGCGCTCTGTTTTGGGCCATGTGTTGGAGCGGCCTGACATGCGGGGGGAGCCCTGCACTGGCTGCAGAGAATTTGGCGGAAGCATTTGGCTTTGCAAAGCCGCAAGTGATTAAGCTCGACTGGTCGACGCGTGCCTTACAAGTGAGCGACTTGAATCAGGATGGACGTATGGATTTGGCGCTCATTAATAATGATACCGCGCAAATCGAGTTGCTCTATCAGCGTGAGGCAGTAGAGGCGTCTGAGGCTAAGCGCAGTTTGCAACGCGACCGTTGGGAGCCGCAGCTTTCGGATGCAGGTTTCGACGTCGAGAAGATTACCGTCGGGTTCCCGATGTTTGACCTTGGCGTGGGCGACTTAAACGGAGATGGCCGAGTCGACCTCGCTTATACCGCACGGGACGTGCCACTCACGGTGCGTCTGCAAGGCGAACAGGGGCAGTGGTTGAGTAGCCAAGAGTTTGATGGTTTCGATGCGCTGGGGTGGCAGAGCACTTTAAAAGTCGTTGATGTGGATGGAGATCAGCGGCCAGAGTTGGTGCTTCTGACTGCAGATGCGGTGCGTGTCTTTACGCCCGGAGAGGCGGGAGAGCTACAAGAGGCGGACGTGTATTTCCTGACTGGCGAGAATCCATTCAATTTAGAAGTTGTGGATGTGACCGGTGATGGGCTGGCTGAGATTTGCTATATTACCACGGAGGGTAAGCAGTCGTTGGTCGTGCGAGAGCAATTGTCAGCGGGTGGATTTGGCGCCGAGCGGCGTTTCATCTTGGAACGCCCGGTGCGCATGTGTATGCCATTGCGTTCAAGCGAGGAGTCATCGCAGCATTTTGCATCGGTCGACTCGCGCAGTGGCGCTTTGGAGTTTTTTAAGATTGCTTCAGCCAAAGAATCGCATGGCTCGCTCCCCTTGGAGGGCGTGCAAGCGCAAATTTACCCCGTGTTCGAACAGGTGCAAGAGGGAGCATATTACGCATTTGGTGATATCAATGGCGACGGGGAGCGCGACTTGCAGGTGGCCAATCCAGCGGGGGCGGAGTTGATGATTTTCTTGAAAGAGAAGGGGCGCTTTCTTGCGTCTAAAAGTTTCCCCAGCTTTTCTGCCATTTCGTCGCTAACCGCGGGGCATTTCTACGAGTCGAAGCAGGCCGCGGTTGTGGCGCTCAGCCGCGAAGAAAAAAATCTCGGGGTGAGTCAGTATGATGCCAGTGGACGGCTGTCATTTCCACGTCTGATTGAAATCGGCGCGGGAGAGCCGCTGGTATGCGAAGCGGTTGATCTCGATGGGGATGGGCGCGATGAGTTAGCCATTGTGAGCGAATCCAAAGAAGGCATGCAACTGGTGGTTGCCCAGCCTGCGCAGCGTCGTCATGCGAGTTCGGCCTGGGAGATTGTCTTACAGATGGACCTGCCAGGAGCGCGGCGTAAGCCGACGAGCCTGCGCGCCATGGATATTTTCGCGGAGCGGGGCCCCGGCTTGATGCTCTTTGTTCCGCGCGAAGCGCCCATCTTGCTGGCGCCGAAGTCTGCGGATACGCCTTATGAACTGGAGCTGGTCGGGGAACGTTCCAGTGTGCGGGAGAGTTTGCTGAAGGGATTGAGTGCGGCCCAAGTCACGGTGGTCGATGTCGATGGCGACGGCTCCAACGAGTTGGTGGCCGCTCGCACTGGCTTTGCGCGTGCGATACGCTATCGTGCGGGGCAACTCGAGATGGTAGATCAGTTTAATGCTCGGCGCAATAGCGATGCCGTAGCGACAGTGATTCCCTCGCTGGACAGTGAGGGCTTACTGCAGGGGCTTGTATTCTATGTGCCCAAAGAGGGAGAGTTGCAGTTCCTCAGTCGTGGTCAGGATGGTGTGCTGCGCTATCAACATAGCGAAGATGCCGGTTCGATGGCAGTCTCCGGTTGGTCGAAATTGCCGGGACGAGCGGGGGGGCAAGATGCCTATTTGCTCTATGGAGACGATCGTTTCTGGTATTTTACTGCACAAGCCGAGAGTTGGACGCGAGAGCTGGGCACAGGGTTTGAAACGGAGCTCGAAGATGTGTATTTCAGCCATATCGCGGAGGCTGATTTCGATGCCGATGGCCATGTGGACATCGTGGCTGTAGATGGGACCGAGCACATTGTCGAAATCTTACGAGGTAGCGGGACAGGCGTGCAGAGCCAAATGTATTGGGAAATTTTTGAGCAAAATATGCACTACCAAGGCCGGACCGGAGCCAAGCTAGAGCCGCGCCAGACGGTGGTGGCGGACCTGAATCACGATGGCCGCTTAGATTTTGCTTTCTTAATCCACGATCGGATCATTTTCTATCTACAAGAATGACCCGAAAATTATATACGATGGCACTCATGGTGCTGGGCTTGAGTATGCTGTTGAGCTCAACGGGGTGTCATGAGCCGACGAGTAGAGATCCGCGTGTGTTGCGTGTGGGTGTGATCGTTTCATTAAAAGGGCCGGCTCGTTATTGGGGTGTGGTCACGATGCGTAGTGCGCAGGTGGTCGCGGATTACTACAATGAGCGTGGCGGTTTCGAGGTGGCTGGCGAGCGGGTGAAAATAGAATTAGTGGTCCTCGATGACGAGTTCGATGCCACGGAAGCGAATCGGGTGGCGCATCAATTGGTTTCCGAAGGAATCCATTATACGATCGGACCACTGGGAGATGCGACTGTAGACGCAGCGCGGCGCGTATTAGAGGGCGCCAATGTTTTCTATCTGCATTATGGCTTCGATCCCGCGCTACAAGGCTCGGGGGGGCTCGCTGTCTTAGGCATGCCGCGGCCCGAGCAGACCTTGTCGATTATGTTTCGCCATTTGCGTCAGGAGCATCATGTGAGTCGCGCAGTGGTGATGGCCTATGGCACAGAAGCAGGTATTCGCCAAAAAAGAGTGGCGGAGCAATTAGCTTTGGATGCGGGCATGGAGCTCGTGCGCATCGCGCGTTACGATGTTTCCAAGGAGACTTTTGATGTGTCGCTCGATCCGCAGGGTATTCAACGCAGGGTGGCGGGAGTCGTTGCCGCGGCACCGGATTTGGTCGTATTGGCTGGTTGTCCGCCTGAGGCTTTTGTCGTGATCGTCGACCGTCTTCGCAGTGCGGGGTATCGCGGTTTTGTCGGCACCCAGACGACTCAAGATCCTGGAGCATTGGCTAAGCTCGGGGAGGCCAGTGATGGTATCTACTATGTGGGCGGTGAGCCCGCGGACGCACTACGCAGTGAATATTTTCGGACGCTTAAAGAGCGCTATTTAGACCTGGCAGGCGAGTGGGATGCGGAGGCCAATAAGAAGTTCTACGCGCTGGAATTAATTGTGTCCTGCATTCGGGCGGCGGGGCTGGAGGCGCTCGATGAAACTTCTTTGATCTACCCGGTGCTGTCTGAGTTGAATATCGAAGATCCATTTTATCAAGAGCCGCGCGCATTGAGATTGATCGGGGGGCAAGAAGAGGGCTTGCCAAGGCAGTTGGAAATACCGATTTATATTACTAAGATGTCAGGTGGGCGAGCGGTTCTCGTTGAGGAATCTCCGCGTGTGCTCCCCTAATGTTATGAGGATTTCTACTAAAATCGCGATCGCCTTGGCTGGAGCTATATTGCTCTTTGCGGTTTTTTTGGGCTTGAGTCGTTACGTGATGGATGAAGTGCAGCATCAAGAGCGTCGCCTTAATTTATTGCATGTCGTTTCTCGCGAAATCTCAAATGTTGTGATCGGAAATCGCATTTATCAGGAGCGATTAACAGGAGATTCATACGTGGTCGACTCTCTCGCCGCGACTAAGCGTGCCTTAGGGCAAGTGCTGGCTGAGGGGGATCAGGTGGAGTCCATTTTTGTGAATGGCATGCTTGAGCGTGTGGATGAGTTTAACGATGTTTTCTCGGGCTTGGTGCAGAGTAAGAATTTTCTTTCTGAATTAGATCAACGTGTGCGTGAGGATGTCGTCAGGTTTGGTGAGCACAACATCGAGATTCAGGATTTGCTGATCGAGCGTCGTGATCAAATACATGTCGCATTGGGGTCGGAGTTGTTACAAGAGCATGAATTAGTGGACGATCTTTTGCTGTGCAATGGGCAGTTATGGGGTTGGCTGAATCGCGCGGTGAGTGTGATCGATCGTGATTTGCTGTTACAGAACGACTTAAGCCGGTTTCAGGCAAACTTCCGAATTGCTCAAGCGGCTTATGAACATGCGATCGATGAGCTTTTGACTAAGCTACATCAGACTGACTTGCAGGGGATCGATGCTTACCAGGAACTACTCGACGACTTGAGACAGGGGCTTAATGCGGTGTCGATTGAATTTGCGGTCGCAGCGAAGTCCGAAACTGAGGCGGTCGAGTTGTTGGAAAGCCATGGCGCGCGACTTCGTGATATGGTCAATCGTTTGATTGAGCGTGGTCAGCAATTGAGCCAACGCCAGAGCAAACATCTTGTTTTGATTTATTGGTGCTCAGCTGTAATCTTACTGAGTAGTGCGATCGGGCTTTCGATTTGGTTCTCGATGAGTATCAGCCGGCCTATTAGCCAGTTGCGAAAAAGCTTTAATGCCGTGGCCAAGGGGAACTTTAATCTGCAGGTCGCGGCCACAGGTAGGAGTGAACTCGATGACCTTGCGCGTGCTTTCAACGATATGACAGAGAAGTTGCGTCGCAGCTATGCGGAGGTCGAAGAAAAGGTGCGCAAACGCACCAAAGAGCTACAAATGGCAACGGTGCGCTCACGCAAGTTGGCCGATGCGGCACAAGAAGCTAATATGGCTAAAAGTGCTTTTTTGGCAACCATGAGTCATGAAATTCGCACGCCGCTGAATTCAATTATTGGATTTAGTGAGATGTTGCAAGATACCGATTTAGATGAGGATCAGCGCAGTGATTTAGGGTCCATTCGTAGTTCCGGGAACATCCTGTTGGAGCTCATCAACGATATTTTAGATTTATCAAAGATCGAGGCGGGTAAAGTAAGTCTAGAGTTAGGGCCTGTTTGCTTGGATGAGGTCGTGCATGAGGTGGTCAGTTTATTTCAACTCAGTGCAGAGCGAAGTGGTGTGATGATGCGTGTCGAGGTTGCTGATTCGGTGCCTGTTGCAATTCATTCGGATCGCACTCGTATACAGCAAGTATTGAACAATTTGATCAGTAATGCGGTGAAATTCACTGCGAGTGGTGTCATCTCTGTTAAAGTGTGGTCCACTTCTGAGGGCCTTGCACCGAGGCGGCGACGCCACTATGTTTCAGTGAGAGACACTGGTATTGGTATTCCAGAGGATAAAATGGAGGAAGTCTTCTTAGCTTTTACACAGGCGGACTCTTCGACCACGAGAAAGTATGGCGGCACTGGCTTAGGTTTGGCGATCAGCCGTCGGATCGTGGAAATGTTAGGTGGGGAAATTTCTGTTGAGAGTCAGCTTGGCAAGGGGAGCACATTTACGCTCTTCATCGAGGATACGGAACAGGCCGATGGCGATGACTCAGATAGGCCGGATGATGTGCAGGAGGATGAATTACAATTCGATTCGCCACCTAACATTTTGGTGGCTGAGGATGATCCGACCAATTATAAATTGACCAGTAAAATTCTTGAGCGATTTGGCCTCCACTCGACATGGGCGAAAAATGGGCGCGAAGCAGTTGAGATGACTCGCGGAAAGGGGGTTGATGTCATCTTCATGGACTTACAGATGCCTGAGCTGGATGGCATTGCTGCGACTTATGAGATTCGTGAAGAATTGCCAGTCGTGAGGCAGCCGTACATTGTCGCTTTGACTGCCAATGCGATGGGGGAGACGCGTGAGGCCTGCCGCGATGCGGGCATGGACGATTTTGTCACTAAGCCCGTGACTGTGGATGATTTAAAACTAGCACTACTTCGTTTTAAGAAGCGAGTTTAGGCCGTTTTCGTCTCGCGGCGATGTTTACGTTTCTCTGCAAATTGACGCCTACGCGCTAATTCACGCATGTCCACTGCAGGGTCATCGTCCTCAAAAATCTCTTGGCCGATGATTTGCTCAATCACATCCTCCATTGTGATCACACCAGACATGGAGCCGAATTCATCGACTGCGATCGCGAGTTGTTGGTGGTTTTTTAGGAATGTCTGTAAGGCGTCGGAGGCCGCCGCATTATCCGGCACAAAGATGGCATCGTTGGCTAAATCCTTGATTAGCTTGCTTTGCTTGCCTGAAGCCATGGCACCCAGGATATCACGCCGGCGGACGATTCCCGTGATATTATCGGTCTGCTCCTCATAAATTGGGATTCGGGCAAATGGAATCGTTTTACTTTTTTTAAGTAGCGATGTGACGCTTTCTTGGCCGTCGATCACGTAAGCGACCGTGCGCGGTGTCATGATTTGGTTGACCAATAATTCGTCAAGGCTGAGCGCATTATTGATCATATCACGCTCGTTTGCTGTCAATGTGCCTTCTTTAGCGCTTTTTTCAGCTAAGAGTAAAATTTCCTCATCGCTATCGGTTGTGTTGCTGGGGGGGCGCAAAGTAAAACGCACGACAAAGCCCACCACAGTTGAAAGTGGAGCCATGACCGCGCACAGCCAGACGAGCGGGAAAATCAAAATAGGTTGTAAGGCAGGACGATACAATACGCCCACATTCTTGGGGATGATTTCTGAGAAAAAGAGGATCGCTAGCGCCATGGCACTCGAGACTTTGAGCAGTATATTGCTATCTTGAGGCCACATTTGGACCGCGAGACCGCCAACCATGGTCGCGCCCAGCGTATTCGCGATGGTATTTAGGCTCAGGATCGCAGAACTTGTCTCTTCCAGGCCAAGTTTGTGCTTTTCTAGCTTCTCTCCCCGTTTCGGATACGTTTTTTTTAAGCCTTCAATTTCCGCTGTGGTGGTACTAAGAATCATAGCTTCCAGTACGGAGCAGAGGGCAGAGATGCCGATCGTGAAGGCGATGGCTAAGATGAATGCGAAAATCATTGTCAGGGTGCCTCTTGCGTCATGTCATTGTGACATGTGTTTAGCTTACAAGCGCACAAATGACTAGCCTTGATGGCGCTCTAGCACCGAGTTTCAAGTATTAATTCGTAGAATCTACTGTGTTACATTCTTAAAAGAAGCCCTGCTAAAGTCTTGACCGCGTTTTAGGCTAGGCGATACTGGCGATATCCACTTAACATTATTTCAATTTTTGGCATGAAAGTTACCCCATTTTTCACCTCAGTTTCTATTGCTCTATCTTCGCTTGTTTTTGCGGGTTGTGCTTCTTTTGAGCGCGGCGTTCCACAAGAGGTTGTCATCTTATCTTTTCCTTCGGAGTCGAGTGTCTACATCAATGGCGATGCTGCTGGTATCACTCCTATGGAGATTGCTTTGCCGCGTAAAATGACGCATGAAATTCGCTTGGAGAAGGCCGGCTATAATGCTGCGGTTAAATATTTCACCCCAGTTCCCAACGAAAAAGCTGAAAACTTCATTCGCTTTGGCTTGCAAGAGGATTTAGGCTATTACGTCGATCTGGAACCCGGCACGATGAAGGCAGAATTGAAGAGTGGCTTAGTGCCTGGGTCGACTGGGGGAGATCCTTTTGCGCGTTTAGCTCAACGAGCCTTGGCGGCAGATGCTCAGCTGGAGGCGGGGGAAATTACACCGCTGGAGCACAAATATATTATTGAGCAAATCTTGGAGTTCTTCGAGTCGCGTAGCTAAGCTTGTAACTTCGCGAAGTCGGGAAGCTTCCTGTTCAAAGTTGTTTTTCTGACTCGCTTTTCAGTTTGGTCGCATTTTCATAGACTGTATGAGTCAAGTTCTCGAAGCCCTTCTATATACTAAAGACCACGAGTGGATCCAAGTCCACGCTGACGGCACTGCTACAGTCGGTATTACCGATTACGCGCAAGAGAGCCTTGGCGATATTACTTTTGTTGAATTTCCTGCAGTCGGGGATTCCTTTAACGTTGGCGAGACCTTTGGCGTCGTCGAATCGGTTAAGGCCGCTTCAGATCTGTTCATGCCAGTGGATGCTGAGGTGATTGAGATTAACGAAGAGGTGGATTCCGAGCCAGAGTTGCTCAATAGCGATCCGTATCAAAAAGGCTGGCTCTTGAAGATTCGTTTGAATGACGCTTCTCAAACTCAGACCTTACTTAAGGCGGATGCGTATTCCGAGCTGGTTTAAGGCACGCTTCGTTGGCGATTTGCGTCCATATTCCGGGCGCAAGCTATCCTTTGAGATGGCTTAAAAAAACTATGACAGCTTCGTATCAAGACAAACCGTCGACATGGACGGTTGAAGACTCTGAAAATTATTACGGTCTCAAGCGTTGGGGCGGCGGGCACTTTTCGATCGACGAGGGCGGCTATATGCAGGTGCACCCTTTGTGCGATCCGCGCAGTATTCGCATTCACGACATTGTGAAGGAGGCCGCGCAGAAGGGGCTGAAACCACCGCTTACGGTGCGCATTCAGGATCTCCTGCACACGCGCGTTATTCAGCTCAACGAGCTCTTTCGCGATGCGATTAAGGACGAGCAATACCAGGGGCGCTATCGCGGCGTCTTTCCGATCAAGGTTAATCAACTGCGCGAGGTCGTCGAAGAGATCCAAGATGCGGGCAAGCCTTTTAATTATGGGCTCGAGTGTGGCAGTAAACCGGAGTTGATGATCGCACTTGCGATGCATAAGGACCCGAAGTCTTTGATCATTTGCAACGGTTACAAGGACG
This sequence comes from Thalassobacterium maritimum, assembly GCF_031127805.1. Taxonomy (NCBI): domain Bacteria; kingdom Pseudomonadati; phylum Verrucomicrobiota; class Opitutia; order Puniceicoccales; family Coraliomargaritaceae; genus Thalassobacterium; species Thalassobacterium maritimum. Next base: position 36,606 of record NZ_JARXHW010000025.1, read on the forward strand.
ACGAGTTTATCCGCCTCGCGCTGCAAGGTCTGCGTTTGGGCAAAGAGATTTATCTCGTGGTCGAGCAGTTGAGCGAAGTTGCACGTATTATTCAGATTTCGAAGAAGCTGGGAGTGACGCCTCGGATTGGTTTCCGTATTAAGCTTTCCACGGTAGGCGAGGGGAAGTGGGCCAGTTCCTCGGGAGAGGATGCCAAGTTCGGGCTCACGAGTCCCGAGATTATTGATGGCGCTCGGCGTCTCAAGCGTGCTGGGCTGACGGAGAGTTTGCGCCTGATTCATTTCCATATCGGCTCGCAGGTGCCCAATATTCAGACCATTAAGAAAGCCACTGTCGAAGCGGCGCGTTTTTATTGTGAGCTGAAGAAGATGGGCTTCCCCATGGAGTTAATGGATGTCGGGGGCGGCCTCGGGATCGACTATGACGGCTCTCGTAGTAATTACGAAAGCTCGATGAATTACACCATGCGGGAGTATGCACGTGATGTCGTGTATAATATTAAGTCCGTCTGTCAGGATGCAGAGATTGATGTGCCCGATATTGTGACCGAGAGTGGACGTGCCATCGTCGCACCGCACTCGATCTTGATTACTGAAGTCTGCGATCGTATTTCTAAAACTGCAGTGCCTCCTAAACCCGCTGCAAAACGTAAAAAAGTGAATCCTGTATTGTTGGATTTGCAGGCAAACTTGGAGAACAAGCATGGTTCGACGCCATTGGAGCGTTATCATGATGCACTGCAGAAAAAGGAAGAGGCGAATCATCTATTCAGTCTCGGCTATTTAGATCTAGCAGAGCGGGCACAGGCGGACTCTACTTACTGGGCAATTTGCCAAGAACTCTGTCAGCAAGCGAAGCATAGTCGCTACACTCCCGAAGAATTAGAGAGCTTGCCGCAAATGATGGCGGAGCAATACGTTTGTAACTTTTCTGTCTTTCAATCGCTGATTGATCATTGGGCCTGTAAACAGCTCTTTCCTGTCGCGCCCTTGCACCGCTTGAACGAGTCTCCCGATGTGGATGCCACCTTAGTGGATATCACCTGTGATAGTGAGGGTAAAATGTCCTCTTTTACCGACGTTGAAGACATACGCCACACCTTGCGCTTGCATGAGCTCAAGCCCAAGGAACCCTACTACCTCGGTGTTTTCCTTGTCGGCGCATATCAAGATATAATGGGTGATTTGCACAATCTTTTCGGTCGTGTGAACGAAGTGCACGTTTTCTTGGAAGATGATGAGGAAGATGGTTTCTATATCGAAGACAGTATTAAGGGCTTTACTGTCAATGATGTGATTGGTTTTACGCAATACGATGGTCACATCCTTACGCGTTTGATGAAGAAGCAGATCGATCGCGCAACTAAAGCCGATGAGATCAAACCACGCGAGGGCACGCGCATGCTCGATGAGTATGCGGAGCTATTGCGTGGGCACACCTATTTGGCGACCTAGGCTTTTAGTCACTGCATGCAGCAACCACCACAACTGATTGATTGGCCATCCTGTGCGCTCGCGATCCAACGGCGCTTTGGTGAAACCGCGATTGAGCCCTCAGTGCTGGCGCATTTGCAAGCGGCCAGTCGTGTTCTGGTGGCCTGTTCTGGGGGGGCGGACTCTGTATTTATGCTTTGCATACTAGTCGCCCAGGCTCAGACGCTCGGGCTCGAGATCCATGTGGCGCATTACAACCATCGCTGGCGTGCGGAAGATTCGGATGCGGATGCGGCGTTCGTTGAGTCTCTGGCGGATGCGTTCGAGCTTCCGTTTCATAGTGATATTCGCCCCGATTATGAGGCCGCCTTTACTGAAACCACCGCGCGGGCTTTGCGTTTAGAATTTTTGCGTAAAGTGGCTAAAGAACAGAGCTGCCGCTATATTGCATTTGGACACCAATTAGATGATATACTTGAAACGCAACTACAGCGCATTGTGCGTGGTTGCGCTTCAGATGGTCTGGCGGCACCACGTCCAGTCAGTGTTTTTACGGGTCATCCTACCCACTTGCGCCCTTTGTTACATCTGCGGGCGGTGGATGTGAGGATGGCGCTTAATGTTAGCTCTGCGGTTTGGCGTGAAGATAGTTCCAACGCAGATGTGAGCATTGCTCGTAATGCGCTGCGACAAGAGATCATTCCTGACTTAGCGCAAGCCCTCGGGCGTGATCCCGCCACGGGCGCAGCCCGTACGCGACGCTTGTTAGAAGAAGATGCCGCTGCGCTAGATCAATTGGCGCGTGAATATTTGCCTCAGGCCTATGCACATGCCGACAGCTTGGACCGGTTTGCATTGCGCGCCGTGCCTACTGCGCTCTTGCGCCGTGCATTGGCTGAATGGCTGAATGGACACGGACTCATTCGCTCGGTGGGGGCCCCCGCGATGGATATTTTGATTGAGACGCTGTGTAGTCATCGCGAGCGTTACCGCATGAGTGCAGGTTCGCATTATCTCGTTTTAGATTCGCAGACGCTGCGGTGGGAGCATGAGGACGCTACGGCTCAGTTAGATGCTCTGCGACCCACGGTTTTGGGCTTGGGAGAAGCTGCATTTTTGTCTACAGGCGCATTGATTGAGGCCGAGGTGATCGACTTAAGTCCCGCTCTGCGGCAAAAAATAGAGGCCGGAGACATCGATCCTCGCACCGAGGCCATGTTGCGTTACGATGGAGAACTTGCCTTTCAGATTCGCTCTTGGCAACCTGGCGACCGCTTTTATCCACTCGGTGCGCCCGGTGGTAAGAAGCTTAAGAGCTGCTTTATCGACCGCCGGATTCCGCACTTGGAACGAAAAACGCTCCCCCTTGTCCTTAACGCCTCACAAGAGATCATCTGGGTGCCTGGATTCCCCCCCGCTGAGAGCCACAAAATTTGCCCTACAACGAAGAAGGCTCTTAGGTTGACTTACCAAATTAGAAAACCACTTTGACCCACAAATGTCATCAGAGAACAATAAGCCAAAAAAGAACGAACCCGGTAATAACGGCTCACCGCAGCGCTTCCAGCCTAAGGTATTGCTCGTCTACCTGGTCATCGTTGCTGCTATTTTAACGATCTGGTTCGCCAATCCTGGCGCCGGAACCAATGTCAAACAACTCACTATCAGCGAGCTGGTGCAAGCTGTTAAGGCGGGACTCATCGCCGAGGGCGATGGCATTATGGAGCCAGAGCCTTCCTATGGGCGCGATGGTTATGTCATCAGCGGCGAAATGACCAATCCGGCATTGACCACGCCGGTCGAAGGCGTCGAGCCTGCTGAGGATCTACCTGCTAAGCTGCAATTTTCGGCGCGTGGCCGTCTGACCGAAGACGACTTTCTGTTGGTGCGTGAAGTGCTCACTGAGAAGCGCGCTACAACAGGATTTCAGGATGTGTTGATCAGTTTCCTGCCATTTCTCCTGATTATTGGGCTCTTGTATTTCCTTTTCGTGCGCCAGCTTAAGAGCGCAGGCAAGGGCGCGATGAGCTTCGGTAAGAGTAAGGCTAAAATGCTCACTCGTGAGAAGGGCTCCATTAATTTTAAGGATGTGGCTGGCTGTGACGAAGCGAAGGAAGAAGTTTCCGAAGTGGTTGATTTCCTCAAAGACCCTAAGAAGTTTCAACGCATCGGTGGACGCATTCCAAAGGGTGTGCTGATGGTGGGCCCTCCGGGCACGGGTAAGACGCTCTTGGCCAAGGCTGTTGCCGGCGAGGCGGAAGTTCCGTTCTTCTCGATCAGTGGTTCTGATTTCGTTGAAATGTTCGTGGGGGTCGGTGCGGCTCGTGTGCGCGACATGTTTGAGCAAGGCCGTAAGAATGCGCCCTGCATTGTATTTATTGATGAAATCGATGCGGTCGGCCGCCAACGCGGCTCTGGAGTCGGTGGCGGTAACGACGAGCGCGAGCAAACGCTCAATTCGCTGCTGGTCGAAATGGACGGTTTTGATGGGCACGAAGGTGTGATCATCATCGCTGCGACCAATCGTCCGGATGTTTTGGATAACGCACTCCTGCGTCCTGGTCGTTTTGACCGTCAAGTCACGATCGACTTACCCGACCTAAATGGCCGCCATGAAATCTTGCTGGTACATGCCAAAAAGATCGCTCTCTCGGAAGAGGTGAATCTCGAACACGTGGCGCGCAACACTCCCGGCTTTTCGGGGGCTGATTTGGCCAACCTCTTAAACGAAGGTGCGCTCATCGCGGCACGTTATAATAAGAAGGCAGTCGAGATGAATGACATCGATGAGGCACGTGATAAGATCTCCTTCGGTCGCGAGCGTCGTAAGTTGATGGATGAAGAAGATCGCAAGATCATCGCTTTCCACGAAGCCGGTCACGCTCTGATTAAAGGCGTGCTGGACGATGGGCATATGCCCGTGCATAAGGTCACTATTATTCCACGTGGTCAGAGCCTCGGTTCGACTATGTTCATGCCGAAAAAGGATACACTCAACCATTCCAAGCGTCGTTTGATTGATGACATTTGCTGCACCTTGGGTGGCCGTGCGGCCGAAGACATCGTGCTCGGCGATATTACCAGTGGCGCCTCGGGAGATATTAGTATGGCGAGTCGCACCGCGCGTCACATGGTCTGTGATTGGGGCATGTCGGAACTCGGTATGGTGGCCCTCGGCGAGAGCCAAGGTGGCGGTTACCTCGGCCAAGGCGGACCGAGCACTAAGAATTACAGCGAAGAAACCGCTCAGAAAATCGACAAAATTGTGCGCGACATGATTCAGGGGCAATACCAGCGTGCGCTCCAGATTCTGAATGATCATCGCAATGCACTTGATGTGATTGCAGAGTCCTTACTCGAACACGAGACGATCGACGGTAAGCACGTATTAGAAATTATCGAATTTGGCGAAATGCGTTCTCCGATCGTGAAACGTATTTTGGTGGCCGAGGAGCCCGATGACGACGATGAGTCCGATGGTGAGCCAAAGAAGGTCAACGAAGAAGATAAAGACAAAGGCAGCCTCGCTGGCGATGAAGCGCCCGCACCCGCATAGGGCGCGGTGCTTCCTGCACTCGTTGCAGTCGATCTCATGAACACTGAATTCACCTACAGTTTAGAAGACCTCGGCACGCTCGAGTTCGAGGGCACACCGCTGGCTGTGATCGGGCATCCGATTCATCACTCAGTCAGTCCTGCCATGCACAATGCGGCGATCGCTAAAATGCGTCTTTCAAACTCGCGTTTCAATGATTGGGCATACTACCGCTTCGACATTGCGCCAGAGGATTTTGCCGAGGCTATTCCCTTGTTTTTTAAGCATAACTTCCTCGGGCTGAATCTGACGATCCCGCACAAGGTGCAGGCGATGGATTTGATCTCCGGCGTTTCTCCGGACGGTGAACGTATGGGCGCGGTCAATACACTGGTTTGGGGGGAGCATGGCTACGATGGCTTTAATACCGACGGTTACGGCCTTAAAAACGCTCTTAAGGCCGATCTGGGCGTATCCATTAAAGATTCCACTGTCATTTTACTCGGATCTGGCGGAGCCGCGCGGGCTGCTGCGGTACAGTGTATTCTCGATGGCTGCAAGAAGCTCTACATCGGTAACCGCAGCGTCGAGCGACTCGATCAATTGATGGAGGTCGTTCAAGCCATGCCGGGAGGGGAGTGTGCGGAAGCTTTTGCACTCGCTGAGCCACCTATTGATTTGCCCGAGTGCGGTATCTTGGTTAACGCAACATCGCTCGGGCTTAAAGAGTCGGATCCGGCCCCCTTCAATGTAGCTACACTGCCTGCGGGGTGGGTGGTTTATGATATGATCTATAATCCTGATGCCACACGCTTGCTTCAAGCGGCGCGGGCCCGCGGCTTGCGCGCTGCCAATGGCCTCTCGATGCTGGTGCATCAAGGTGTGCGCTCGCTGGAAATCTGGTCGCACGCTGAGGTGGATGCCCATACTATGATGCGTGCCGCTTGTCACGCGCTCGACCTACCGCCGCGTATCGATTGATCGCCGCCGTTTTAACCTTGTTTACTTGCCCACTGTATGAAGCCCTACACCCCTGATTCCACTCGTTACGATTCCATGTCCTATGCACGCTGCGGGCGCAGTGGGCTTAAGCTGCCTCAGATCTCGCTGGGGCTCTGGCATAATTTTGGAGATGTCGACGATTTCGAAAACGCGCGCGCGATGTTGCGCACGGCCTTCGATCATGGCATCACACACTTCGACCTCGCCAACAACTATGGCCCCGCCGCTGGTTCCGCCGAGTCGAATTTCGGCAAGATTTTCGCGCAGGACTTTTTCCGCTATCGCGATGAGCTCATCATTTCGACCAAAGCCGGTTATCACATGTGGAATGGCCCGTACGGCGAGTGGGGCTCGCGCAAGTATATGCTAGCTAGCCTCGACCAAAGCCTAGGCCGTATGGGCATCGACTACGTTGATATTTTCTATAGTCATCGCTACGATCCCGATACTCCCTTGGAAGAAACGATGGGAGCGCTCGACACGGCTGTGCGTTCGGGGCGCGCGCTCTACGCGGGGATCTCCTCCTATTCCGCAGAGCAAACCCGTGAGGCCGCTCGTATTTTGCGCGAGCTAGGCACGCCCTGCATCATTCACCAGCCCAGTTACAATCTTTTCGATCGTTGGATTGAGGACGGCCTGACGGACGCATTGCGTGAAGAGGGCATTGGTTCAATCGTTTTTTGTCCTCTGGCTCAAGGGCAACTCACTGATAAATACTTGAATGTGGTGCCCGCCGATTCACGGGCAGCTGATGAGCACTCTCCGTTTTTAAATGCGGAGCGTGTGCAAAAGAATTTATCAAAGATCAAAGCTCTGCATGCGCTGGCCCAGGAACGTGGCCAAAGTCTCGCTCAAATGGCGCTCGCTTGGGTGCTACGTGATTCTGTGGTCACCTCGGCGCTGATTGGGGCCAGCCGTCCCCAACAGATCTTGGATAATGTTGCTGCCCTGGATGCGGCGCCCTTTACGGCGGACGAACTTGAGGCCATCGATCGAGCCTGCGCGCTCTAAGATAACCCAATAGGCGCATTTTTATACAGTTGCTAGTCAGCTTACTTTTTCAGTTTGGCAGGCTGGAGACTCTGTTGGGCTGAGTCGCCGTTCGTATTTGTGATATTACGGACCTTAATTGCCTGAGTGTTTGCACGTCTTTAGCTGGCCTCTAGCTCAATGTTTATCAGGGCTTGACGCGAATGTAGACTGCCTTTTGTGCATGCTTTATTCATGTTTCGTATGTAAGCATGAATCTAACTCATGGACTGGATGAGTCGAATGCGTGGGCAATTTAGCTGTGTATAGGCTCTGTTGGCATGGGGTGCGCTAACTCCTTTGGCGGGTTTTAAAATGACCTATCTTCGCAAGCTAACCTAAATTGAAAAAACCATGAGCCAAAACAAATTCAACATTCTCAACTTCAAAGATCCGAGCATACGAACGTTACACTTTACCTGGGTGGCCTTTTTTATAACCTTCGTAGTATGGTTTAACCATGCGCCGATGGTGATGGCGATCAAGGAGGCCTTCGACCTGACACAATTGGAGTGGAAGGCTTTGCTCATTCTCAATGTCGCGCTCACGATTCCATCTCGTATAGTGATTGGTATCCTGGTGGATCGCTATGGTCCGCGTAGAACCTTTAGTTTACTACTGCTGACCTCAGGCGTCTTATGCGCGCTCTTTGCACTGGCTCCAAATTATGAGTTGTTGGCACTGGCGCGTTTCGGTATGGGCTTTGTCGGCGCTGGATTTGTGATTGGTATCCGAATGGTCGGCGAATGGTTTCCTGCCCGTCAGGTGGGATTGGCCGAGGGCATTTATGGTGGTTGGGGCAATTTTGGTTCGGCTGCTGCCGCGATGCTGCTACCTACGGTGGCCTTAGTTTTCGGGGGGGAGAATGCATGGCGTTACACGCTCTTGTTGACGGCGCTGATCGCATTTGTGTACGGTATTATTTACTACAAGTCGGTGCGTAACACGCCTGAAGGTTCGACCTATTTTAAGCCTAAAAAGTCCGGCGGGCTAGAGGTCACCAGTCGTCGCGACTTTTACTTCTTACTCTTTATGAATGTGCCCATGTATCTCGCACTGGCTGTGTTGACTTGGCGCCTTTCTAACGGAGGCGTGGGGCTCTTAACGCCTGCGTTTGCCTATGTTATTTACGCTGGCTTGTTGGCTCTTTATCTCTTTCAAGCCAGTCAGATCTACCGAGTGAATAAGGAAATGTTGGCGGATCCTGAGTCGATCCCTGAAATGCATCGTTACCGCTTTAGCCAAGTCGCGATTTTAAATGTTAATTATTTTGTGACTTTCGGTTCGGAACTCGCTGTAGTTTCTATGTTACCGTTCTTTTTTATGGAAACCTTCGGCTTGACTGCTGTGCTCGCTGGCATGCTCGCTTCGGGATTTGCTTTTATGAACCTAGTGGCACGTCCTGCGGGTGGTTTGATGAGCGATAAGTTTGGTCGTCGTTGGACGATGATTCTTTTGATACTGGGGCTGGCTATAGGCTACTTTACACTCTCGCAAGTCGGGCCTGCATGGTACCTGCCCTTGGCTGTGATCGCCACGATGTGTTGTTCCTTCTTCGTGCAAGCGGGTGAGGGAGCGGTCTTTGCACTGGTGCCTCTGATTCAGCGCCGGATGACGGGGCAAATTGCGGGGATGACTGGGGCCTATGGAAACGTGGGTGCAGTCTGTTTCCTTACTGTCTATTCCTTCGTCGATGCTTCGAGCTTCTTCATGGTGATTGCGATCTCATCGGCTGCCGCCTTTGGCGCTTCGATGTTTTTGCGTGAGCCTAAAGGACATACCGCAGAGGTGCTGGAAGATGGGACTGTTCAATTGATCGAAGTCGGTTAAACTTTCCTCTATGCAAATCACACCGGAGCTTTCTGTGCGCTATGGGCAGGCGACGTCGGCCGGAGTTAAGGCTCAGAATGATGACTGTTTAGGAGTCCGAATTCCTCGAGATTCGAGTTTGGGCAGCAAGGGCGTGGCCATGATTCTGGCGGACGGTGTGTCCTCGGCAGAGGCCGGACGTGAAGCCGCAGAAATTTGCGTGCAAGGCTTTTTGAGTGATTACTACAGCACACCCGATACCTGGCAGGTGAAGACTGCTGGGCATCGGGTGATTGTTGCGATCAACAGCTGGCTGTATGGAAAAGGGCAAGCCTTTGCGGAAGCGCGCAAGGGCTTTGTCTGTGCCATGAGTGGCCTCGTGCTTAAATCACACTCATTGCATTATTTTCATGTGGGCGACACGCGGATATACCTGTGGCGGAGTGGACATCTTGAGCAGCTCACGCAGGATCATCGGGCCTGGGTCTCGCAAAAGACCAGCTATCTCGCCCGCGCGATGGGGCTAGGGATGAATCTCGATGTCGACTATCGGCGCGTGCAAATCGAGGTGGGCGATGTTATTTTTACCTGCTCCGATGGGGTGCATGAGTTTGTCTGCGATCGTGAACTGGCGGCAATCATCGCAGCTGGTCGCAGTGATCTGGATGCCAGCTGCGAGTCGATCCTTACGCAAGCACTCGCAGCTGGCAGCTCTGATAATGTGAGTTGCCAGCTATTGGAGATCGTAGGCTTGCAGGACATCACTGCGGCAGAAGTTTATCAGGAGCTCGGCCGCTTACCCTTTCCGCCGCCGCTGAGCCCCGGTATGTGCCTCGATGGCTATGTGGTTCAAAGTATTTTAGACGAGAGTCCGCGTTCGCAGTTGTATTTAGTGCAGGCGCCACAGTCCGAACAGCTGTTGGTGATGAAGACGCCGTCCGAGCTCTATAACGATCACCCCGCTTACATTGAGCGCTTTCTGATTGAAGAGTGGGTGGGGCGACGCATCAGCAGCCCGAATTTAGTGCAAGTCGTGGAGAAGCATGCTGCGCCCAAGTTTCTTTATTATCTTATGGAGCACGTGGAGGGGGCTACTTTGGTGGATTGGATGCGCGAGCATCCACAGCCTGAGATGGGCCAAGTGCTCGACATTATTCAGCAAATAGTGGCTGGGCTACGTGCCTTACATCGTAAAGAAACTCTGCATCAAGATCTAAAGCCGGATAACATTATAATCGATGTAAACGGTGTGGTCAAAATTATTGACTATGGCTCCGTCGCTGTTGCAGGACTGAAAGAATCCGAGGTGCCCTTTATGCGGCAAGCGGAACTGGGGACTAAGCGTTATTCCGCTCCTGAGTATACTCTGGGGCGACGCCCCTCAACCACTTCGGATCTATTCTCCCTTGGTGTGATTGCTTATCAACTCTTTGGTGGTGGTGCCGGGCACCCTTATGGCGATAAGATGGAAGCGGCTCAAAGCGTGCGCGATTTTTCGCTGCTTAAATATCGTTCCGTAACACTCGACAATCCGCTCGTGCCACATTGGATCGACTCGGCGCTCGCTAAAGCCGTGCACCTGCACCCAGAAAATCGCTATCAAGCCTTATCCGAAATGCTGACCGACTTGCAGCAACCGAATCCTGACTTCCTTGGGCCTGAAGGCTTGCCGCTTTTGGAACGTAATCCACTGGTATTTTGGCAGGCGCTGTCGGGCGGTTTGGCGCTCGTGATCCTGCTGCTGGTGGTGAAGATTCTAATGAGCTAGATATATGAATCAAATTCATGATTCGCATTAAATTGTTCAACTGGTCTAATTCGAGCAAATCATAAGGTTGGCATATTGTGCGCTCTTTAAGGGCTATCATGAATACCGCATTTGCTAGCCACCAAAAACAATACTTAGAAGGTTTCTTTGCTGGAGTGAACCAGCGATCGGGGATGCCATTTCTTGGTCAAAATGCCGAAGGGCAATTTACCGGAGACCCCGCGCAGGCCCAAGACGAGTCCGTCCATGGCACGCCCTTGGACGATCTTTGCAAAGAAGAGTTAATCAAACATGAGCAGAACGGTCTCGATGTCTGGGATACGATGGTCCAGAACTCTGAGCTGGATCAGTTCCCCGAAGTGGCGGACATGTTTCGCTATAAGTTCTATGGCCTCTTTCATGTGAAGCCGACCCAAGACTCCTTTATGCTCCGCACCCGTGTCGCGGGCTGTGCGCTTAAATCCTACCAACTGGCGGGACTCGCAGAGATCGCCGAGGACTTTGGTGGAGGCTATGCGGACATCACTACTCGTGGCAATTTTCAGGTGCGCGAGATCATGCCAAAAAACACCATTCAAACATTGATCAAATTGGATGAGATCGGGCTGACCTCTAAAGGTGCGGGAGCGGATAATTTGCGCAACGTTACTGCGAGCCCGACCAGTGGTTTTGATCCCGAAGAGGTGCTCGATGTGTTGCCCTATGCCAAGGCGATGCATCACTACATTCTAAACAATCGTGACCTCTATGGTTTGCCGCGTAAGTTCAATATCGCATTTGATGGGGGCGGACGTGTTTCCGTATGTGCCGATACCAACGATATTGCTTTCTATGCCGTGCGAGTGGATGCAGGGCAGGGCGTTGAGCCAGGCATTTATTTTCGAGTGCAACTCTGTGGAATTACCGGACATAAGCAATTTGCAAAAGATTGTGGGCTATTGATTCAGCCCTCCGAGGCGGTGCCTGTTGCAGCAGCTATGATACGAGTCTTCATTGAACATGGTGATCGTACTAATCGTAAGAAGGCACGCCTCAAATACTTGATTGATGACTGGGGCGTCGAAAAGTTCCTCGAGGAAACCAAGCAAAAGCTCGCATTTCCACTGGGCACATTGCCGCAAGCGCAATGCCTGCCACGAGCCAGCACGCTGCAGCATGGACACATCGGGGTGTATGACGAGCGCGAGGCGGGTTATAATTATGTGGGTGTTGTGATTCCAGTTGGCCGCATGCTACCGGAGCAAATGAAAGCCATTGCAGAACTGGCTACTCAATATGGTCGAGGTGACATTCGTCTGACCGCCTGGCAAAACTTAATTATTCCGGGCATTCGTGATGCCGATTTGGATACGGTCAAGGCCGCGATTATAGAGATTGGATTTCATTATAAAAGCACCACCATCTCGGGCGGGCTGGTGGCCTGCACCGGCAACGCGGGCTGCAAATTTGCTGCTAGTAATACCAAAGGACATGCACTGCAATTGGCCGATTACCTCGAATCGCAAATCCAATTGGACCAACCGATCAATATACACCTGACCGGCTGCCATCACTCCTGTGCGCAGCACTATATCGGGGACATCGGCCTGATAGGCGCGAAGGTCAAAGTGGGCGATGAGAGTGTCGAAGGTTATGCGGTCGTTCTCGGCGGCGGAGTGGAAGAGCGTCAAGCGATCGGGCACGAAGTCTTCACGGGCACTGCATTTGAGGAGCTTAAACCACTACTGCTGAAAGTGCTGCAAACCTACCTCGCCAAGCGCGAGGGACGGGAGACTTTCTGGGAGTTTTCACGGCGGCACAGTACCGAGGAGCTAAAGGCTATGTTCGGCGTCGCCGCATAAATTAATACAATACACACATTTTTACTATTAGCACTACACTCACAGTCGAAGATTCACCGCTCGAAATGCTGCTCAAAGAGCAGGGCACTTTGCAAACGCCTGTCGGCGTATTTTCTGCCAAGCATGCATCCACTGCTGTGGAGCCAGAGCAAGCGAAGTTTTACAAACAACTGCTACCGCTTTCTAAGCCTGGCGAGGGAGAGCAGTATGCCTTTAAAGTGGATTTAGATAAATGCACGGGCTGCAAGTCTTGTGTGTCCGCATGTCATAGTTTAAACGGTCTCGATACCGATGAGACATGGCGTGATGTCGGCACCTTGCATGGAGTTGATCTGGCGGGGGCTTCCTATACCCAAACTGTAACCACAGCCTGCCACCACTGTGCCGACCCTGCGTGTTTGAATGGCTGTCCTGTGCTGGCCTATGAGAAAGACCCTGCGACGGGTATTGTACGCCACTTGGATGATCAATGTATCGGTTGTCAGTATTGTGCACTCAAGTGTCCCTATGATGTTCCTAAGTATTCCAAGAGTCTCGGGATCGTGCGTAAGTGTGATATGTGTCATAATCGCTTGGCCGATGGTGAAGCGCCGGCCTGTGTGCAGGCCTGTCCGACAGAAGCCATCAGTATCACCATTGTGAATACGCAGGCGACCTTAGCCGCCGCGCGCGCCGGAGGTGAATTCTTGCCTGCTGCCCCCGAGGCTGCTTACACCGCGCCCACGACGCAGTATGTGACCAAGCGCAACATTCCAGTTGGCGTCGAAGCGGCCGATCACTACGCACTGGAGCCTGAGCATGGACACTTCCCGTTGGTATTGATGTTACTACTGACTCAGCTTAGTGTCGGCTTATACGGATTTTCTATATTTGCTGGCGTGAGCCTGTCACCGTATCTGTGCCTTGCAGGCTTTGTGAGCATGGCGATTGGCCTCGCCGCTTCGACTTCGCACTTGGGGCGCCCTCTGGGGGCCTGGCGCGCATTTCTCGGTCTGCGGCGTTCTTGGCTGAGCCGTGAGATTGTAACCTTTGGCTTGTTCTCAGGCGTGGCGGCTGGCTACACTCTGACGGCTTGGTTGGACTTCGTGCCCAGCTCCATTCGTGAGTTCGCGGCTTGGGCCAGCTTTAGCATCGGTTTGTTGGGTGTGTTCACTTCGATTATGATTTATCATGATACGAGACGTGATTTTTGGGCCTTTCCAATCACTGCGCTCAAGTTCTTTGGTACGACACTTGGTTTGGCGGCGGCTGTTTATTGGGCTTTGGCTGTGGTGGCCGGAGAGTTTTCTCTCATAGCGCTCTGCTTCATGTGCTTGGGGCTGGGTGCGAAACTGCTGCTGGAAGCAGTGTTGCTCACGCATGTTAAAGCTGACGCGATGACGCCTGCCAGGAAATCGGCTCTATTGATGCTGTATCCACTGCGAGCTGTCACCAGTCTACGCTGGGGCGCTTGTCTGCTCGGCCTGCTGATGGCTGTTTTACTGCAGGCCTCTGCGGTCTCTGCGAGCGCGGCGACTTCTATCGTGATCGCATCCCTGGCGGTGGCGACTCTCTTCGTTTCAGAATTACTGGAACGCTCACTTTTCTTTCGTGCGGTGTCCGCACCTAAAATGCCAGGAGGCGTTCGATAATGTCGGCTCTAGATATACTTAAGGATCAGTTGCGAATGCGCGCCTTCGATGGCGTCTTGACCGAGCGCTTAGTGCAAGACCCTGCTGCCCATGGCCTGGGCCGTTTGCCCCAAAGCGCTAAGCCCGATGCAACCGTGCATTCTGTCTGCGGTTACTGTGCGACGGGATGTTCGCTCAAGGTGCATTTACAAGCGGGGCGTGCCGTCAACCTTAGCACTCATAGTGATTATCCAGTCAACTTAGGTATGGCCTGCCCGAAGGGCTGGGAGGCTTTAACACCGCTGGCGGCTTCAGACCGTGCGACCACACCTTTGCTGCGCGGCCGCGATGGTGAATTAGAGCCTGTTAGTTGGACGGCTGCAATGGAGGCATTTTGCGCGGGTTTTAAAGATATTCAAAAGCAGCATGGCGCGGATGCCGTCGCGTTTCTGAGCACGGGGCAGATTGTGACCGAAGAGATGGCCTTTCTAGGCTCTTTAGCTAAATTCGGCATGGGCATTGTGCATGGTGATGGTAACACGCGTCAATGTATGGCGACCGCGGCGACGGCCTATAAGCAGTCCTTCGGCTACGATGCACCTCCATATAGCTATCAAGACTTTGAAGAGTCAGATGTGCTGATTTTTGTCGGCGCGAATCCTTGTATCGCGCATCCCATCATGTGGCAACGCGTGATGCGTAATCAGCGTGATCCAGAGATTATCGTGATCGACCCGCGCAAGACAGAAACTGCGATGGCGGCTACGCAGCATCTTGCCATCCAACCAAAGTCGGACTTGGCACTCTTTTACGGACTCGCCGCGCACTTGGTTAGTATCGATGCGGTAGACTTGGATTTTATTGCTGCTCATACGGAGGGCTATCATGACTTTGTCGAATTCTTGGCGGATTATAGTCTGGAGACCGCCGCCGCAGCTACAGGCTTGGACTATGCTCAAGTCAGTCGTTTGGCTCGTTTGATTGCCTCAGGTAAGCGTGTGTCTTTCTGGTGGACGATGGGGGTGAATCAAAGCTACGAAGGCACCCGCCTGGCACAGTCGATGATCAATCTTGCATTGATGACAGGTAATATCGGCAAGCCTGGCACTGGGGCCAATTCAATTACGGGACAATGTAATGCGATGGGCTCACGCTTGTTTAGCAACACGACCGGGCTACTGGGCGGGCGTGGTTTTGAATGTGCGGAAGATCGCCAGACGGTTGCGGATATTTTAGATATGCCAGTTGAGCGCATTCCCGATCGTCCGAGCCTGGCTTATAACGAGATTATCGATGCGATCGATGCGGGCACCATTAAAGGCCTTTGGCTAGTCGCTACCAATACCGCGCACTCTTGGATTAATCAAAAGCGCTTTCGCCGTGTGCGTGAGAAATTGGACTTTCTGGTGGTGCAAGACATGTATCACAGCACAGAGTCGGCCGAAATCGCTGACCTCGTCTTGCCGGCTGCGGGCTGGGGAGAGAAAGAGGGTGTTTTTATTAATTCCGAGCGACGGATCGGACGCACACGCAAGGTGAGTCAAGCTCCGGGGCAGGCGCTGGCCGACTTTCATATTTTCCGATTGATAGCACACCATTGGGGCTGCGCAGAGCTCTTTAAAGAATGGTCTTCGCCTGAGGCGGTCTTCCGTATTTTGACTCGTTTGAGTCATGGTTTACCCTGTGATATCACGGGTATCGATGGCTATGCCGACCTTGAACGCGAGGGAGGCATTCAATGGCCGTTTAAGAAAACTGAGCGAGAGCAGCCTGGCCATGAGTTGAAGGCACAGCGGCGCTTATTTGAGGATGGAAAATTCTACCATGCCAATGGACGTGCCAAGTTTATCTTTGAGGCTCCACGCCCGATGCCAGAGCCTGTGAATGCGGATTACCCCTTTATTTTGCTGACCGGCAGAGGGACTTCCTCTCAGTGGCATACTCAGACGCGCACATCTAAATCCGATGTGCTTCGGAAGCTGTATCCAAAAAATCCTTACGTGGAGATTAATCCGGAAGACGCCACCGCGTTGAACATTAAGCCCAACTCAAAAGTGTGTATTCGTTCCCGCCGCGGGGAGGTCGAGGCCACCGCGGTGATACTCGCCAGTGTGCAGCCGGGCCAAGTCTTTATGCCGATGCACTACCGCATAACCAATCATCTAACTGCCAGTGCCTTCGACCCATATTCGAAGCAGCCCTCGTATAAGGCATGCGCCGTCACAGTTCACAACATTCACTCTTAATCTAACTCGTAATTCCTATGACAACTGCACCATTCATTCCTGAAAACGCACCTTTTAGTGAAGATCAGCGCGCCTGGCTCAACGGCTTTTTGGCGGGGCTGTATACCAATGCGCCGGTCGAAGGCGAGGCCAGCGCGGCTGCCGCGACTCCCGTGACCATCCTATTTGGTTCGCAAACCGGCACCGCGGAAACACTCAGCAAAAAATTGGCGAAGCAGCTTAAGGCTACGAATTGCGAGCCTACAATACGTGATATGAGCGAGCTGTCACCCGAGGATCTTAAAGAGATTCAACATTTGTTGTTGATCACCAGCACCTATGGGGAGGGCGAGCCGCCGGATAATGCGCAAGCTTTGCATGCTGCCTTAATGGCCGAGGGGGCGCCTCAGTTAAAAGATCTCAAATACTCAGTCTTTGGGCTCGGGGATTCATCTTATGCCGACTTTTGTCAATGCAGCAAAGAGTTTGACCAACGCTTGGAAGCACTCGGTGCGCAACGTGTGGCCCCCATGCTGGAAGCGGACGGCGATCCAGACGATGCCTTTGCAGAGTGGCTATCGGGCGTGCAAGCAGTGCTCGGAGAGGCTAGCAATGCCGTGGACTCTGCAGTGGTCGAGGAGCCTGAAACGGACGAGCCGCAGTATACCAAGAAAAACCCCTTCGCCGCGAAATTATTAAAAACAGAAAATCTTAATAAGCTAGGTTCTTCAAAGGCGACCCATCATATCGAAATTTCGCTGGAAGGTTCCGGTATCGAATACGAAGTCGGCGATGCGCTCGGTGTTTTCCCCGAGAACAATGTAAAGTTGGTGGACGAGATCATTGAAGCTGCAGGTTTCACGCCCGATGAACTTGCTCCCGTGCCACAAGGGCCCGATCAGCAACTCTTTGAAGCTTTGCGCTTTCATTATGATGTTAGCGTGCTCACCATACCATTCCTAATGGCTTGTGCCCGCTTAAGTCAGCATGCAGAGCTGAAGGCAATCGCAGCCGACGAAGCAAAGAGCAAAGCATATATTGCCGGGCGCGGCTTGGTGGATCCGATTGTTGATTTCGAAGTCAAATTCCCAACTACGGAATACCTCGTGGCTCCTTTAAAGGCGTTGAATGCACGGCTCTATTCTATCTCCTCGAGTCCCCGTGCGCACCCCGGCGAGGTGCACTTAACTGTGGGGAAAGTGAGCTACGATAGCCATGGTCGCAAGCGCTTAGGAGTCTGCTCGAGCTATTTGTCCGATCACAAATGTGATCGTCCGGTAAAAGTATATATGCACTCCAATAAGGCTTTTCGTCTAACGGAGGATAATGATGCGCCTGCGATAATGATCGGTCCGGGCACTGGGATTGCTCCTTTCCGCGCTTTCCTGGAAGAGCGCGAAGTGCGTGGGGCGCAGGGGAAAAACTGGTTACTTTTCGGTGATCAGCACCAAGCGACCGATTTTCTGTATGAAGATCAAATCACCGCATGGATGAAAAGTGGTCTCTTAACTCGATTCGACACCGCGTTTTCTCGCGACCAAGCCGAAAAGGTGTATGTGCAGAATCGTATCGTCGAGCATGCGGAGGAGTTCTATGCTTGGTTGGAAGAGGGCGGCTATATCTATATTTGCGGCGATGCTAGCCGCATGGCCAAAGATGTGGATGCCGCGATCCATCAGGCCGTTGAGCTCGCCGGAGGCAAAAGCGAGGCAGAGGCCAAGGCCTACGTGGAAGCACTTAAGAAGTCGAAGCGTTACCTGCGTGACGTTTACTAGGCCGATGGAAACAGGGCTGCTCTCCGCGTTCTATATTGCTTGTATATGCGTGTCTGCGTTGGTCCTGGGCCACAAACAAAAGTAGCCGAAGTCTTAACGACTTCGGCTACTGAAAAACTTCTGATTGGACTAGCTGTGTGCCTCGCTGAAGTAGAAATGATTAATCCCAAGAATACACCATTTTTGTGTAGTAAGTGGTGTCCATCTTTTCTTCAGCTGTGGTGTCGCTTTCATATTCGTTTTTGATCCCCATGCGGACTTTCCAGTTGTCGCCGCTGCCGACTGGGACTTCAAAACCACTGTCGTGAACGACGCGGTAGGAGCTAAAGTCGTCGATCGATGGAACGAAGGTGAGGTCGTTCTTCATCTTGAAGTGATTTTTGAACTGATATGTGTGCGCGAGTCCGAAGTCGATTGTGGCGCTGGATTCGTCTTCTTGGTCGTTTTCGTAAGCTGTGTAGCGGTAACCCAAACCTGAGCGAGCGACCAGTGTTTGATGGTCTTTGTTAATCAAGCGGTAAGATAGGCCCGCTGCATTGGTGGAGCGGAGCTTGATGTTATCGATTGGGTCATTTTCCAACTCTGTGCGAACATACCAACCAAGCACTTCGCTGAAGAAGGACTCGTAGGAGGCACCACCGGCTGTGCGGTCTTCTGTTTTGTCCCCGTTGTCTTCTGCTTGCTCATAGTCGAAGAAGAAGGCTAGGGTGTCGTTGGGGCCCTTTAACTCTGCATCGAAGCTGGTACCGAGGCGGAACTTGTCGCTGTTACCTTTTTTACCTGTTAGATCAACACTGGCCTCATAACGCCATTCGCGGCGGTTGCGGACCACTTCGGGATCCTCAGCTGTAGGCGCCCATGCGGCGGCTACTTTGGTGGTGCTGGTTTCCAGCACGCCGTCTTTGGATTGTATGCGAATGCTGTCGCCGCCGTTACTGGCGATCGGGCCAGACATCACTGTGCCACTGGCTAAGCGTACCACGCGAGGTGCATCCGATTGGAAGCTCTCTACTTGGTCTTGCTTGATTTTCAGTACACCAGCGTATGCGGTTTCCAAATGGATCACGCCTTTATCGATCAGTTGGATGGTGCCGATGAGTTGCGCGCCGTCAGTGGTGCGCACAACGTCGGCACTGGCGACCGAACTGATGAGTATGCTGGAGAGAAGGACTAGTGTCGTTGGTTTCATATCTAAAAAAGAATGCGGACTTCCAAGCGTTGGAAGTCCGCATAAAAAGAGCAAATTTTGAGCCTTATTCGGATTTAATTAAGATTTCTTTAGCCGATAGGCCTTGCTTGATCATTGGCAATACGTGCTCGGTATAAGGCACGATGACTTCGAGGACGTAAGGGCCGTCGTGGGCGATCATCTCTTCGATGGCGGGGCGCAAGTCTTCGCGCTTGACGACACGCTTGCCAGCTACGCCGAAGCCCTCGGAAATCTTTACAAAGTCAGGATAGATGGCGTCGATGTTATCGGGGCCGCCAATATTGTCCTTGTCGCAGAGGATCGTTTGCCCACGCACGCTTTCATACAGCAGGTCTTCCCATTGCACCACCATGCCGAGGTGTTGGTTGTTGAGGATGATGGTCTTGGCGTTGATTTTTTCGATCTTAGCGGTGGCCAGTTCCTGAATGTTCATCATGAAGCAGCCGTCGCCGTCGATGTTGACTACCAACTTGTCCGGGCAGGCAACCTTGGCACCGATCGCTGCGGGTAAGCCAAAGCCCATCGTGCCCAAGCCGAGTGAGCTGATGTAGCTGCGAGGCTCGCGGAACTTGAAGAACTGGGCGGTCCACATTTGGTGCTGTCCGACACCAGTGGTGATGATCGCGTCGCCCTGAGTGACTTCGTAGAGAGTTTCGATGGCTTCTTGCTGCGTGATGTGGCCGCTCTTGTCGTAGGAGAAAGGATACTCTGCTTTCCAAGCGTTGATTGTTTTGAACCAAGCGGTCAGGTCGGGCTTGTTGAATTTGCCTTCTTTGACGAGTTCGATCATGCGCTTGAGAGCGTATTTTACATCCGAGTGGATCGGGTGCTGCACGCGCTTGTTTTTATTATGCTCGGATACGTCGATGTCGATATGGACGATCTCTGCATCAGGCGCGAATTTGGAGACGACGCCTGTGATGCGGTCGTCGAAACGTGCACCGGCGCATACGAGCACGTCGCTGTCGCAAACGGCCCAGTTGCCGGCGACGGTGCCGTGCATGCCAAACCAGTAGAGAGATTGTGGGTGTTCTGCGTCAAAGGCTCCAAGCCCCATTAGTGTTGAAGCCACGGGCACGCCAGTTAGCTCCGCGAGCTCGCGTAGTTCCAAGTGTGCGTCGGCTGAGATGATGCCGCCACCAATGTAGAGTACCGGACGCTCTGCGCCACTGATCAACTCGAGCGCTTTGAGTAGTTCCTCGTCGCTTGCTTGGGGCTTAGTGGACTCGATTTTGTAGCCTGGGAGGTCGATCTTGGCAGGGAAAGTCGGTGCAAAAATGGCTTGTTGCACATCTTTAGGGATGTCGATCACGACGGGGCCAGGACGGCCCGATGTGGCAATGTGGAAGGCTTCTTTGACCACGCGCGGCAGGTCTTCTTTGTCCAATACTAGGAAACTGTGCTTCACGATCGGAAGCGTCATTCCAAAAAAGTCAGTTTCCTGAAAAGCAGTTTTGCCGATGAATTGCTGATACACTTGGCCTGTGATCGCAATCAGGGGAATACTGTCCATGAACGCATCCGCGATACAGGTGACTAAATTTGTCGCACCCGGTCCCGATGTGGCCATACATACGCTGGCTTTTCCAGTCGTGCGAGCGTGGCCGTGAGCCATGAAACCGCCACCTTGCTCCATGCGGGGCAGAATCGTGCGGATCTTTTTGCTTTTGGTGAGGGCTTGGTGCAGCTCCATTGAAGCGCCGCCAGGATAGGCATACACCACATCCACACCCTCGCGCTCAAGAGAGGCGACCAAGACATCGGCACCCTTCATTTCGGGGCCAATTTCGTCCTGTTCAGGGAAGTCGATTGCTTTATCGGTTTTCATGTGTGTGTGGTGTTTTTGCGTTGTGTTTAGAGTTTGCGGGCAAAGTGCCCATGTGAAAGGGCAAGGAAGAAGACAGTAAATCGCGCTCGAATCAAGCACGTAAGCGTGCTTAAAATGTCATGCGGAATCGTTGAGTGTTCTCATCTTGCTCTACCTGTAGGCTGGCGCTAAAGGCTTTGATCATTTTTTCTCGGTCCAAGAGTACTTCACGCTTGGGGCCAGCGGCAAATACTCTCCCTTTTTTGAGTAAGAGCACGTGTGTGATTTCTGGTATAATCTCCTCTACGTGGTGGGTGACTAGTATGATGGCGGGCCCGGTTTTCATACGGGCTAATTTTTGCAAGCTTTTGAGAAAGCGCTCGCGGGCCACGGGATCCAGTCCAGCGCAAGGTTCGTCGAGTATTAGCAATTTGGGGTCGTTGATCAAAGCACGTGCGATGAATACCTTCTGTCGCTCACCTTGACTGAGCACGCCCCATGGTCGCTCTGCCAGCGCACGCACGCCCATTTTACTTAAGCAGCGCAGTGCTTTCTGACTGTCGACTTTCTTTTCACGTGTCCAGTAGCCCAGTTGTGCGTTTTGGCCACTGAGCACAGTTTCGATGCCAAATTCATCGGCGGGCACGCGTTGAGTTAAGGCGCTACTGACAATGCCCAGTTTTTGTCGAATCTCATTCCAATCACTCTCGCCATAGGTTTCGCCCACCACGTGGATTTCTCCGGCAGAGGGCGCGCGGTAGGCTGTAATGGCAGAGAGTAGGGTGGTCTTGCCACAGCCGTTGGCCCCCAATATCGCCCAGTTCTCACCGGCTTTTACCTCCCATTGTATCCCCTTTAGAATATCGACATCGCCGCGACAGACTTTCAGTTTTTGAACAGATAAGAGTGGATGTTGAATCGAAGATGACTGTGCTTTCATGGTGAATGTTGATTAGCTGAACCCCCAAGGGAGCTTTTTCAAATTTATATTTCTCAATCTTACGGCCTTGCGCGCATGCGAGACATTCAGCAATACAGAGCACTATGCCAAAAATTCTATTTTTAGGAGATATCGTCGGGCGGCCTGGCCGCAACTTTGTGATCGAGCGCGTGGCTTCGTTGCGCGAAGAGTATGGGGCCGATATCGTGATCGCAAACGCCGAAAACTCCGCTGGAGGGGCCGGAATGACCAAAAAGATCGCCGACTCCTTGATCGCTGCGGGGGTGGATGCCATCACCTTGGGAGACCATGTTTGGGATCAGAAGAATTTTGAGAACGAAATCGATCAACTCGAGCGCGTCTGCCGCCCCGCCAACCTTCCTGAGCAAAACCCAGGTCGTACCCATTTAATCGTAGAAAAAGACGGCTTTCGCCTCGGCATTCTCACCGTTTTAGGCCGCAATTATTTGGCGCTCAAGTCCAGCTGCCCCTTTCGCATGGCCGATGCCAAGCTCGAGGAACTTAAATCGCAGTGCGACGCCGTTTTTGTGGAAGCTCATATGGAGGCCACCTCCGAAAAAATTGCGCTGGGCTGGCACCTCGATGGGCGTGCCGCCGCGGTTGTGGGCACCCACACTCATGTGCCCACTGCGGATGGACGGGTTTTGCCCGCAGGCACTGCCTATTTAAGCGATGCCGGCATGTGTGGCCCTTATGCCTCGGTAATCGGCCGTGAGGTCGACCAGGTCGTGGCGACTTTCCTCGATGGCATGAAGCGACGCTTCCCTGTGGCTGAAGACGATGTGCGGATTGCCGGCTGTTTGATTGAAGTCGATGCAAGCACAGGACTCAGCCTAAGTTTTCAACGTGTCGAACTTGCAAAATAGCTGGGAATAATATTTTTACTTGAAGCTCTGTCTTTTGTGGCCCCCGCGGGCCACGCTACTTATCTATCCAAAATAATATGAAACAGTTACTAATTCCATTCCTATTCTTAGCAGCAGTCATGACTGCCCAAGCTGGTGCTGAATGCGCAAGCGAAGGTCATGTAGCCAAAGCAGACGCCAAATCGCTGCCTTGCGATATGCCCAAGAAAGCCGATTGTGCTGACAAAAAGGACTGTGGCGACAAGAAAGCCGATTGCGCTGATAAAAAAGCAGACTGTGGCGAAAAGCCTAGTGAGTCAGCGGCATTGCCAATGCCAAAGATGTCATGCTGCGCGGCTAAATAGCCCCGCATTTTTGATACATTTCCTCCAGCCCCGTATCCGTCAGGATGCGGGGCTTTTTTTGGTTCGTCTCGGGCTTTCGTCGACGTCAGGCCAATGCTGCTTCGATACAGTAGCTGAGTGAGATGCCGTTGCGATAATTGCCGGCGAGCTTGAGGCCTGGATGATCGGCTTCGATACGATCCATCTGTGCGAGCGTGTGGCCGTAGCCTAGTTTGTATTGAGGGATCGCGCGTGGCCAATGCTTGTGGTGCACAAAGCTCGGGTCACCTGAGACGCCCAAAATGGCTTGTAATTCAGGGAGCACCTGGGCGAGTAAGGCTTGGGTGTCAGGCACTGCGAGTTCGGGTTGACGTTCGCCACCGATGAAAACCGTCAACAAAGCTTCATCCTCGGGGGCGCGTCCTGAAAATAAACTGGATGGAAAGAGGACTCCGAGTATTTTCCGACCTTCGCATTCGGGCACCAATACACCAAATCCATCGAGCGGGTGAGCGATCTGTGCGCGCTTGAAAGCCAGACTGAGCACCGATACCGGAGGATAGTCGATCGTTTGCAGGGCTTGAAGAGCCGATTGCAGCGCTGGTTCCAGGGGTAACTTGGGCAGTGCATGCGCGGGTGTGGTCAGTATTAGTTCGTCATATGCATGTGAGTGCTCATTCCAATCAAGCTGCCAGCCATCTTGTGTGCGACGTATGGATTTTATGCATACTCCCGTGTGGACTGCTTTGCCTAGAGCTTGTGCCAGTAGCTGTGGAAGTTCTGCAAGACCATCTTTAAAAGAAATGATGCGCTTATTAATTGGGGGCGCATCGTTTTGACGTGCTGCACGCATCTTGGCCAGTGCTCCGCGAATCATGCCACCATGATTTTGTTCTAAGGCGTAAAGTTTAGGGAAGGCATAGCGAAGCGAGAGTTGTTCCGGATCGCCTGCGTAGATCCCGCCGATTAGCGGGTTGATAGCGTAGCGGTAGAGCTCATCACCAAGGCGCCGCCGCACGAAGTCCGCTGCGCTTTCTTCAATGCCTGGGGGCAGCGATTTTACGAAGGGCTCTTTCAATACGCGCAACTTGCCTGCGAAAGACCAGAGCGGGGTGGTGAGTGCGGAGAGCGGGCCCATGGGGACTGCTACAGCTTGGCCATTGCGTAGAATAAAGCGTTTTTTTGCGGCATCGTCAGCCACCACTGTGCGTGCTTCGAGCCCTGGCACGCTGCGTAAAAAGGCATCTACTTGGTGGCTGTTAACTTGAATCGAGTTGGGCCCTTCTTCCGCTAAGTAGGGGCCCGAGCGAAAGCTTTGAATCGCGCCGCCAATGTGTTGTGAACACTCCAATACCACACAGTCGAAACCGCGCTGTTTGAGCTGCCAGGCACGCGCAAGCGCAGTGATTCCTGAACCAATGATACAGATTTTCTTCACAACATGCAGCCAATCGCGCTCAGACAAACTCTGCAATTTGAAAATGCCTAGCAGTTCTATTTCTGAGCTAAGGCCTGAGCCAGGGCTGTTATTGAGCGCTTTACTTAGCCCAAGCTGGGAGTTCGCCGAGGCTGATCCCGAAGATGGGCACTAAGAGTAGATAGAGCGCGAGCGGTATAATGATAATGCCAAGTATATTGGCACCAAAGCCAGCACGTACCATTTGTGGGATCGTGACGTGGCCTGAGCCAAATACAATCGCGTTGGGCGGTGTGGCTACGGGCAACATGAAAGCACAGGATGCGGCGAGTGCGGCGGGCGCGAGCAAGACCAATGGGTTTTGATTTAAGCCAATTGCGATGCCAGCCAGCACCGGCATCAGCATGGTGGCGGTTGCCGTATTAGAGGTGAGCTCGGTGAGGAAAATCACGAGTGCGGTCACACCGAGCACGATCCAGAAGAGCGGTAAGCTATCAAGAAAGCTGACATAGCTCACCACCCAAGTGGCCAGGCCGGAACTTTGGAAACCACCCGCGAGGGCGAGCCCGCCACCAAAGAGGATTAATACCCCCCATGGTAGTTTGGCGGCCCATTCCCAATCCATGACAAATAGTCGCTTGCGGAAGTTGATCGGTATGATAAATAGTAGAATTGCGCCCGTCATGGCGATGGTGGCATCCTTGATCATGCCAGGCTCTGGAAAGAGTGAGGCGAGCTGGGGGCGGCAGATCCAAGACAATGAAGTCAGCAAAAAGACGATGCCCGTCCAGCGCTCACCTGGCTGCATTTTTCCCATTTTCTTGAGTTCGTCGTCGATTATGTTTCGGGCGTTGGGTAATTCCAACTTCGGCATGGGGTTGATCACTTTAGTCAACCACAACCAAGTTAAAGGTAAGAAAATACAGACTAAAGGCGCACCGACCATGAGCCATTTGGCAAAGGTAATTTCGTAATCGTATGTCTTAGATAAGTAGCTGGCGAGCACGGTGTTGGGCGGGGTGCCAATTAGAGTGGCCACGCCTCCGATCGAGGCTGCGTAGGCGATGCCAAGCATCAAATTTAGAGACAGAGTTTCGATGTGCTTATTCGCCGAGTTTGCGCCGCTTTGTTGCATGCGGTCGGCGATTTGCGTGACTACAGCCATGCCGATGGGGAGCATCATTACGGTGGTCGCTGTATTCGAAACGAAGGCAGAAAGTACCGCAGTCGCGAGCATGAAGCCGAATACTAAGCGCCCTGCTGAAAAGCCTGTGAAGCGGATGACCTTTAAGGCAATGCGCCGATGGAGATCCCAGCGCTGCATCGCGAGGGCGATGATGAAGCCGCCCATGAAGAGAAAGATTAGATGGTTGGCGTAGGGAGTCGTCGCTTGCGAAGTCGACATGACACCTAACAGCGGAAAAAGTACGATCGGTAGTAGGCTTGTTGCTGGGATCGGGATGGCTTCGCTGATCCACCAGGTGGCCATCAATAAAGTCACCGCGGCGACACGCTGGGCTTCCAGCGACATGCCGTCGGGCGTTGGGATCAGCAGCATGATCAAAAATGCCAAGGGGCCCACGACTAGGCCGACACGCTGCCGCATGCCGAATTCGCGTGAATGGTCGTCGTCGGCGCGTTTAGGGTCTTTCTGGACTCGGTAGTGTTGTTCGGCTGGGGAAGATTCTAGTACGCTGGAAAGTTCTTCGTTATGCTCGGGGTCGTTACTCATTAAGCTGAGGGGGAGTTGGTAGGTGAGGGGAGTATGTATAAAAATGAAGCCGTGCTAATTGAGACTTGGCGGGGGGTATCCAAGCCAAAGCTCCCCTGAGTGCTGGGGGAGAGAGGGGGCAACAATCTGCTCGTGAGCGAAGCTGAAAGGCTGAACTACTCGCCTTTGTATTCCTGCTTTAAATACGCGATGATTGAGGGGATCGCCTCGGCCATCGAGTCGAAGCATGCCCTGTAAGCGGCTAGGTTTTGGCCGTAAGGGTCTGGGATCTCGGGATCTGAGCCCGCGGGCATGAATTCTCGGAATAGGTGTGCGCGTGGCGGGAGTTGCCCGTGGTAGTGCTGTAGGGTGTCGATGTGTGACTGCGTCATGCCTAACACGAGAAAGGAGCGGTCCAGTAGATCCTGGCTCACCGGTTGACTCTTATGATTGGATAAGTCCAATTGTACCTTTTTGACAGCAGCGACTGAGTTGCTGGATGCGGGGTCGCCATAACAGGCGGCAACGCCTGCAGACGCGACTTCGAGTTGGTCGAGTGGGGCACCCTCAGCGGCGAGCGCATGTTGCAGAAGCTTTTCTGCCATGGGGCTGCGGCAAATGTTGCCGGTGCAGATGGTCAGAATCAAATTTCGTTTATCAGCCATATCCTTGCGAAGTGTTCGTGTGTAGAGGGGGGAGAGTCGCTCTTTATAGGAACTCCGATAAAGAGCGACTCTTGGAGACTGTATGTTTTTACTGCTTTGTAAAGCTATCGGTTCAGCTCGCGGTGGCCTATGTCGCGGCGCAGGTATTTGTCTTCAAATTCTACTTGGTCGCATACGGAGTAGGCGAGCTCGACTGCAGCTTGCAGTGTCGGTGCTTGCCCGCTGACGCCTAATACGCGGCCACCAGCGGTGCGGATGGTGCCATCGGCGTCGCGAGTGGTGCCGGCATGCACGACTGCGCTGCTGGCCGGCAATGTGTCCGGGAAGCTGATCTCTTTGCCCTTGGCGTAGCTGCCTGGGTAACCACCTGCGGCTAAGACAATAACGATGGCGGCGCCTTCGTGGAATTGTAATTGAGTTGGCAAGGCTTCTCCCTTGGCAGAGGCCAGCAGCACAGGAACCAGATCGTCCGCGACCATGGGGAGCAGCACCTGTGTTTCCGGGTCGCCGAAGCGCACATTATATTCAAGCACTTTGACGCCCTTGTCTGTCAACATGAGGCCGGCGTAGAGCGTGCCGCGGTAGTCGATGCCGTCGGCTTTGAGGCCAGCCAGCGTGGGCTTGATGACTTGCTCTTCGATCTCCGCTTGCATCGCAGCAGTGACCTTGCTGGTCGGCGTATAGGCGCCCATACCCCCGGTGTTGAGGCCTGTGTCACCTTCGCCCGCACGTTTGTGGTCTTGGCTGGGAGGCAGGCATACGAAGTGTTCGCCCGAAGCGATGACGTGGATCGATGCTTCTTCGCCATAGAGAGTTTCTTCGATCACAATCTCCTTACCGCTGCTGCCAAAGGCGTCGCCTTCGAGCATGTCTTTCACTGCGGTGACAGCTTCTTCTTGTGTCTCTGCCATGATGACGCCTTTGCCCGCGGCGAGGCCGCTGGCCTTGATCACGATGGGAGCCGGGTGCTCTTCCAAGTAAGCGAGGGCGGGGGCCACTTCGGTAAAAGTGCCGTAGGCTGCGGTCGGAATCTTGTGGCGGGCGAAAAAGTCCTTACAGAAAGCTTTGCTCGATTCGAGCTGTGCGCCATCCTTGTTGGGGCCGTAGGCAGGGATGCCGACTGCGGCGAGTGCATCCACGAGGCCTAAGCTGAGGGGCACTTCAGGGCCGACCACTACCAGCCCGATATTCTGCTGCTGCGCCAATTCCACCAGCGCAGGGATGTCTTCGACGGAGCGGTCGAAGCATTCGACCTCCGAGGCCATGCCACCGTTGCCGGGGGCGGCGATGACTTTGCCAGCCATAGGGCTTTGTAGGCATTTTTGGACAAGGGCGTGCTCGCGTCCGCCGGAGCCGATTACGAGGATATTAAGCTTGGATGATTCTGACATATGCGGCGACGTTTCCAGAATCGACCGCCTAGGTAAAGTTTGTTTTCGATAAAGAGGGTTGAACTTTTCAATAAGAACGTGATTTTAGCGCGTTCCTTCATTTATGACAGATCTTAACCATACTCGCAATTTTTGTATCATCGCTCACGTCGACCACGGCAAAACGACTTTGTCGGACCGTATTCTAGAGAAGACGCGTACGGTCGAAATGCGTGACATGAAGGCGCAGCTGTTGGATTCGATGGATCTAGAGCGTGAGCGCGGAATCACCATTAAGAGCCACCCCGTCTCGATGGTCTATCGAGCACAGGATGGGCAGGACTATGCGCTCAATTTGATCGATACTCCTGGGCACGTGGACTTTTCATACGAGGTTTCCCGTAGTTTGGCGGCCTGTGAGGGAGCGATGCTCTTGATCGATGCCGCGCAGGGGATCGAAGCTCAAACGGTGGCCAATGCACACCTCGCGCTGGAGCAAGGGCTGGAGATTATTCCTGTGATCAACAAAGTGGACCTACCGAGTGCAGACGTGCCCGCGATTATGGTGCAACTGGAGGACGTTTTAGCGATTCCGGCCGATGAAGCCGTGCTCACTAGTGGCAAAACCGGCATCGGAATCGAAGATTTACTGGAGGCCGCCGTCTCGCGTGTGCCCAAGCCGCGCTGGGCCGAAGTGGATGGACTGCGGATGCTGATTTTTGACTGCATTTACGATGCCTATAAGGGCGTGATTTGCTACGTGCGCGTCTTTTCCGGTGAGGTCAAGATGAACGACTCCATCATCACCATGAGTGACGAGCGCAAGATGCTGGTTAAAGAAGTGGGCAAGTTCTCGCCTGCGATGACGAAGCAAGACACGCTCAAGGCGGGCGATGTGGGCTATGTCGTGACGAATTTGCGCGATGTGGCGGACTTGAAGCTGGGCGATACCATCACTCACAGTGCAAATCCCACCAAAGAGATGCTGCCGGGCTATAAGGAAGTCAGTCCGATGGTCTTTAGTGGTATTTACCCGATCGACACCAACGACTATAATAAGTTGAAGGCGAGCATGGGCAAGTTGCGCTTGAATGATGCTGCCTTTGTTTACCAGTCGGAAAACTCGGTCGCTCTGGGCTTTGGTTTCCGCTGCGGGTTCCTCGGTCTGCTCCACATGGAAATCATACAAGAACGCATTCGCCGTGAGTATGATTTAGACGTAATCTCTACCTATCCAAGCGTGGTCTACTTGGTGACACAAACGGATGGGGTGCAGATCGAAGTTCACAATCCCGTCAACTTGCCAGATCCGGCCGAAATCGAATTTATTGAGGAGCCGATGATCAATGCTTCCATCCACATTCCGTCGGGTTCGATCGGTGATGTGCTGGCCTTGGTCTCGGAGAAGCGCGGGATTTGCGAACACACGGAGACGATCGATGGTCAGCGTGTGATGTTGGTTTGCCGCCTGCCCTTGAATGAAATTTTGGTCGATTTTAATGACCGCCTCAAAAGTATCACTCACGGCTACGGCTCGATGGATTATGAAATGGCTGGCTATGAAAAAGCGAAGCTCTGCCGTCTCGACATTCGAGTGAATGCAGAGCCCGTCGATGCATTCTCTTCGATTGTGCACTTAGACAAAGCCGAGAGCCGCGGTCGCGTGCTTTGTAAGCGCCTAAAGGAGATCTTGCCCAAGCAAATGTTCAAGATCGCAATTCAAGCCGGCATTGGCAGTAACATCGTGGCACGCGAAACGATTAGCGCCTACCGCAAAGATGTGACAGCAAAGTGTTACGGTGGTGATATTTCCCGTAAGCGTAAGCTCCTCGAGAAGCAAAAAGAGGGTAAGAAGCGCATGAAAAACATCGGTAGCGTATCGATTCCGCAGGATGCCTTTATCAAGATCCTAAAGACCTCCGACGGCGCTTAATCCTCGCAGGCTCGGTCGTTTGGGCCAAGTGATCGCCCGTTCTTGTAGCACATTATCAGTATAGTGTTGAATGGCTGGTCGAGTGAGAACCTACGTGTAGGCACTCCCTGCGTATTGATTCGTCAAATCGGTCGGCCTCTAAGTTTTTCAAAATTTTTAGCAATATTTCTAGTTTAAGGTTCTAGTATTAGCGTTAGCTATGCTTATTAAGGGTATTAATATATGGTTGAATTATAAGTAAGTATTACCTAAGCACTTTGCCGTGTTGCTATGAAGTGTGTCTTATATGTTTTAATCTGTCTTTTTACATTCTGTCACTTACAGGCGGTTTCATTATCGTTTGATGCGGGTGAGTCGATCGATTCATTGAGTCCAGGTGATTACCATCACTATGAGGTATCGGTGCCTGCTAACGCGGATGGTTGGCGTGTCCTGCTGCATAGCGGGAGTGGTGGAGTTAACGATCCAGACCTTTTAATTCGAAGAGCTGCGCAGCCCACGCTTTCGATTTATGACCGTATTTCTGAGACGGGGACGAGTGACAGCATCTATTATAGCGAGGCCGAATTAAGTGCGGGGACTTACCATATCGCCGTTCACTTGCCTGCGGAGGCGACTTCCAGCACTGTGAATTATACGCTTAATAGCGATCATTTTGCTCTCAAGCGAATTAGTTTTGATGGCTCTGCCGATGTCGATACCGTTGCACCAGGGGAATTTAAGCATTATGAAATTGTCGTGCCTGCCGATCGTGATGGCTGGCGACTGGTGTTGAATAATCGCACGGGAGTTCAGGTAGACGATCCGGATCTCTATGTGCGACAGGATCTTTACCCTTCGACCAATTATTATACTCGTCGCTCTCAAAATAAATTGTCGGATACGCTCTTTTTTACCGACCAAGAATTAAATAGTACTAGCTATTATGTCGGCGTTTATCTGCCCCCTGATGCGTCCCAGAGTGTTGAATTTTCGCTTTACAGTGAGGACTACTCGGTGGTGGAGCTTGTGTGGGACCCCGGCTCTGAAGCTGCTGGCACGGAAAAATATATTGAAGCCGGTGCCAGTGGGGGCGAATACCTGTTTCGCATTGTTACTGAAAATCCGGACCATGCTGTTTGGCGTGGGGCATTGCAGGTCAACTCTGGCGAGGCTGATCTTTACTGGAGAAATCGTAATTACCCGACTGTCGATCAAAGCACCCAAAAGTCTGAGCGTAGTGGCAGTGACGGTTTTACCAGTTATTTGAGCAGTAGCAGCGGTGCGGGGCAGGAATGGTTTTTCTTAGTAACTGCGAGTGAGGGGGCGGACTGGTCTTTTTTTGCTGGCGACATCCATGTTGAAAACTTGGGCGTATTGGCTGATGACAGCTCTAGCTCTTCAAGTCTCGCACCGGTCGGCCCCGAAGGGGCCCGATTCTTTCAAACGGAATTGCCCGAAGAAATGCTCGCTTGGCGGCTGTGGGTGAACGATGGGACCGATGTCACACTCGATGTGCCTGTTTATACCAGAGCTAATGTTGCCCCTCATTTTTCCAGCACCAGCTATTATCAACATGTATTTAACGGGCAAGATTTACTCGTGCCCGATGCCTCGCCAGAGGAATATGAAGCTGGAACGGGCGAAGCTTATTTTATTGCGGTTTTTGCTGATCCTGGAACTGCGCTGCGACTGGATAATCGGCAACAAATAGTGACTGATGTTGCCCACCAATCGACGACTGCGTCCATCGACTCGACTGGCTATCATTTCCACACCTTCCATATCGATGTGCCCGTCGAGCAAATTGCGTGGGAAAATACGAGTCTGCGCTTAAGTGGGGACCCTGATCTGGTCATTCGTAAAAATCAGGTGCCTAACGCGCGAGAACACGAGTTCCAGTCCGAGGTGCTTGGCTCTGTGGATGATAGTGTCACCCTCGTTCCCAATGTCCTGACGGATGGCAGTTTTTATACGACTGTCTATTCGGATGCTCCGTTTTCATTTCAGTATTTTAACGGGGAGCCTGTGATCACCGATATCGATTATACCAGCACGACGGTGAATGATTTAACTAATAAGGTTGGTTGGCGCTTTTACCGTATTCTCGATATTGACTCTCAGGTCGGTTTCTTGGGCTGGCGATTGGATTTGTTGAATCAAACAGAGGATGCCGAAATCTACATTCGCCGTAATGCAGTGCCAGGATGGGAAAATGGTCTTTACAATCAAAAGTCTGATGCCGACCTCCTACAGGATGCAAATCATGAGGCCGATATTTGGTATGTCGGTATTTATGATCCAATCCGGGCGTTAGGCGCATTTACTCTCGATTCAGGCCCCATCTTGCCTGAGCTAGTCAGCTTTGATGGCGGCACGGACACGGTGGTTGCCTTGCCAGAGCAGCAGTGGCAATACTACCGCATTGAGGTTCCTGAAACGGTAGGCGGCGAGGCGGTCTTAGGCTGGGAGTTGCGTGTGAAGGATATCGTAGGCGGTAGTCCCTATTTGGTGCTTCGCAATGCGCAGGTTCCAGACAGCACTTCTATAATTCCTTATTATGGTTGGTCTAATTTGACTTCAATGAGCTCAGGTTATCAGCTTAGTGTAAGTGGTGATGGTTGGACCAGTGATCTTGGCAGTGATCGAGTTTTGAGTTTGTCGATGGGAAATCCCTTGGAGCCTGGAACTTATTACGTGGGTGTTTATAATCAAAGTACTACTGAAGGCAGTTCATTTACTTTACAAAGTCGCGGCATTGGCAGCGGGATGAGTCTCGATGTGATTGATGTCACGCCAGGGGCGGATGTTGTCGTCAACGGTTTAGGAGCTAGTGAGCCTGCGTTTTTCAAGTTTGAGCTAGCTTCGCCGGTAAGCGGTTGGCAGTTCGAATTGGATTTTGGAGCAGCAAGTCCAAATGGTGAAGGTATGCTGGTATTGCGAGAAGGCTGGCTTCCCAACACGTATCGTGACGGTGAATCCTCTACGAGTCCTTTCAACTCGGCTTCATATAGTGGTCAACTCACGAGCCAAACAGTGTTGGAGATTGAGGGGCAGGAACGTTTTACCTTGTTGCCTTATAATGGAGAGAGCGAGATTCCAGCGGGGACTTATTATGCTGCGGTGATAAGCGAAGGGAACAGCCCGGAGAGCACCAGTCGTATCGGTACGGGCGCGGTGGA
>NZ_JARXHW010000260.1:0-404 GCF_031127805.1 Thalassobacterium maritimum
GTGTTGAGTTTTGATGGTGGCAGTTCAAGTGTGACTGATCTGCAGCCACAGCGCTGGCATTATTACCGCATAGAAGTTCCTGAAACGGTAGGCGGCGAGGCGGTCTTAGGCTGGGAGTTGCGGGTGAAGGACTGGGTCGGTGGGAATCCTTCTTTGGTCGTGCGGCGTGCGCAAGTGCCGGATAGCGTCAATACCTATCCCAATAGTAGTTGGCCCTATACTTCGAACACTTGGAATGCTGGCTACCAGATGGGGATTAGTGGTGACGGCTGGACGAGTGACGGTAATACCGGTCAATATGCACTCGATACGGTAGACCGTGTTTTGAGTATGTCAATGGGCAGCCCTTTGGAGCCTGGGACGTATTATGTCGGCATTTATAATCAGAGTTCTAGTGAAGCTTG
>NZ_JARXHW010000261.1:0-404 GCF_031127805.1 Thalassobacterium maritimum
AAGCCGCGCTAGCCTTTGACGGCTCCGGCGGAGAGTCCTTTGACGAAGAACTTCATTGAGAACAGAAAGATGATCAGCAGCGGCACTGAAGAGATGGCGTAACCGGCCATGAGTTGGCCGTATTGTTTGACGTATTCGCCATCGAGTCGGAAGAGGCCGACGGGGATGGTGAGCAGTTGGTCGTCGCGCAGCAGCAAGAGCGGCAGGATGGTGTTGTTCCAAGAGCCGAGGAAGTCCATGATGCAGGTGACCGAGATAATGGACGCGGACAGTGGCAAGATGATGTGGCGGATCTGTTGCAGGTGTCCGGCACCGTCGAGCTGGGCGGACTCGAAGAGTTCCTTGGGGATGTCTTCGATGAAGTTGCGCAGGATAAAGACACCCGCCACCTGACCGCCGACGGA
>NZ_JARXHW010000262.1:0-402 GCF_031127805.1 Thalassobacterium maritimum
GAAGCGGAAGCTCAAGTAGTTCAGCTCTTTGACAGGGCGAACCGCGCTTTTCTCGCGATTGATCTCTAGCCCCAGTTTGTTCTCGACGAACTCACTGAGGCTAGCGAAGACACGATGTGCGGCACGTTCGCTTTTGAGCAGAACGACGAAGTCGTCCGCATAACGGACGAAACGATGCCCCCTCGCCTCTAGTTCTTTGTCTAGTGCATCGAGCACTAGGTTTGAAAGTAGAGGTGAAAGAGGGCCGCCTTGCGGCATCCCCTCTGGTGTTGTGTGATAGGATCCTAGTTCGATATAGCCCGCTTTTAAGTAGCGCTTAATCAAGCGCACGACAGGGCCATCCCCATCGAGACGCTCACGTAGTGCTTCCAACGCACGCGCTTGCGGGACTTTATCGAAGAA
>NZ_JARXHW010000263.1:0-402 GCF_031127805.1 Thalassobacterium maritimum
CTGGGAAAACCGGCACGGATAGAAGTTGGTCCCGCGGGCAACAGGCCCCGGATACAAACAATGCGGAAAGCCACCAAAGTGAATATATGAAAAAACAAAAAACTCAAAAATATGACTTGACCAAATAATTACCATAGAAGCCTCGGTTCTCTGAACCGGGGGGCGATATACTCCATCCCCGAAACAGAGTTTCGAGGCTACGGTTTGACCTCGGTCGTGTTTTTTTGCGTAGCCTCGGTTCTCTGAACCGGGGGCGATATGCTCCATCCCCGAAACAGAGTTTCGAGGCTACGGTTTGACCTCGGTAGTGATATTTTCGCGTAGCCTCGGTTCTCTGAACCGGGGGTGATATGCTCTATCCCCGAAACAGAGTTTCGAGGCTACGGTTTGACCTCGGTCGTG
>NZ_JARXHW010000264.1:0-401 GCF_031127805.1 Thalassobacterium maritimum
GATCGTGGAGACCAGACAACCAGCCTGTGTGGTCAGTCGTCCAGTTGCTTTTTAGAGTTTTACGAGCGGGCTATATGGGTTGTCTGTGTCGTCTGGATCTGACTTATAGGAAGCCAAGCCCGAGGAAGACGAATATGCCAATGATCATGACTGCCCACCATGAGCTACTGCTTTCAGTTTTCTTTAATAACCAAAAGTAGAAGAAGCCTAGACCTATGTTAATTGCTGTTCCAATTAGAATGGCTAAAAATGGATAGCCGAACATGAGACTCATGACGAATGTCAAACCAGCAAAGAGTGATGTGGCTACCCAGGGGCTATCGCATTCTAAATTTATTTTTACCAGTGCGGCTAAGATTATCGCGTTTAACATTTTGTTTTCTTATTTCGTTTCAGATCGT
>NZ_JARXHW010000265.1:0-396 GCF_031127805.1 Thalassobacterium maritimum
CGATCTACAGAAATGAAAAGCATTACAGGAGCGCTACTCATTGTCGCATCATCGATTTTCTATTTAGCGAGAATCAATGCCCAGCCAATAAATTTCCAAAGTGCGATAGAGTTCTCAAATCGAATTAGCTTCACTCTATTCATATCAGGAACTGGATTTATAGCGTGGGACATCATATCAAACCACCTTAAAAGAATTAACAAACGTGCATCAAAAATAAAGAAAAGAGAATCTGATGGCCTAAGGTGAAGCATTTCCAACATTTGAATCATAGCCACAATCCACAGACCAAAAGAACCGTAGATCCAGACGGCACAGGTCAACCCATTTTACGCGCTAGAAATCCGATAACCCTCACTAATCCGAAACCCTCAGGCTGGGTGCCTGGCCTCCACG
>NZ_JARXHW010000266.1:0-393 GCF_031127805.1 Thalassobacterium maritimum
CCTTCCTCCACCGCCCGCGTAAAAGGCTATGTGCGCGTAGTCTCACGTGACTTCGCCTCACGCGGTCACGCAACACCGATGTGCTGCGAAATAATGCTTCAACTGTCTCTTCAAAAACTTTCGTCCAGCACCACTTTTTAAAAAGCGTTCTCTTCCCTGAGCATCTTCCCGGATAGTATACGCCTCGTAGTAAATGAGCCGCAAAGGGCATCGAGAGCTAGTTGCTTTCGATTCACCCGAATTATGCTGCCGGAGTCGATGCTTTAAATTGTTCGTGTAGCCAATGTATAAGCCTGCATCTCGTTCAGACTGTAAAACGTAAACATAAAACATGATTCGCTAAATACTGAAGGATCGCGTGAGACGAAGTCTTTTACGCGACCAATTAATGAT
>NZ_JARXHW010000267.1:0-393 GCF_031127805.1 Thalassobacterium maritimum
GACACCAGCTCGGAAGGGGGGCTTGGTCAATATGTGATTGGCACCTTTACAGCCGATGCGGACACTCAATCATTTGATTTTGTTCTTGATACGACTTGGCACGTCAATGCGATGCAGTTACGCGCCGTTCCTGAGCCGTCTGCGTACGCGGCAATTGCTGGAGTATTGGCGCTGGCTTGCGTAGTGACGCGCCGTCGTGCTTAAGTCGATTGGTGTTATTTTTTAGTTTTTTCGAAAGCTCCGGTTCTTCCGGGGCTTTTTTTGCGTTTTTCGTCAGATTTTGCTCAGATTAGGAGTTATACCTTTTAACATAAATATTGCGCATTCTAATAAAGTGGTCATGTTCATTGCATGGCAAACCGCAAACTAGGAACTCAAGCCGATCGCCAGCGC
>NZ_JARXHW010000268.1:0-389 GCF_031127805.1 Thalassobacterium maritimum
CCGATGGTCATGAAGATCAGATTAATCCGCACCTGTGTCATGATCAGTGGCAGCTCGATCTTAAAGATCATGCCCAGCGGGCTGACGCCGTCGAGTTGCGCGGCCTCATACACGTCCTCGGAAATGTTTTGCAGGCCGGACAAATAGATCAACACCCCCACGGTGCCCACCCAAGGGAAGCCCCAGAAAAGAATGGCGGGAATGACCAAATCTTTATTGCCCAGCCAGGCGGGTGCGCCATTGGCAAATTGCCCATTGGGCTGGGTCCAAATATTACCGAGAAAGATCAAGGCCACGCCAATGCCGATCAAGAGCCCGGCAATGGTTTTGAAGTAAGGGCCGGCCGCATAGTCGTCCTTCTTCAGGCGAATGAGTTCGAAGATTGCCAA
>NZ_JARXHW010000269.1:0-388 GCF_031127805.1 Thalassobacterium maritimum
TGTTCAGCACACGGTAAATTGCGTGCCTAGCAGCGTTGAAGAACTCACTGAGCATCGCTGAGTTTCCAATCACTCCATAATAGTTGAAGTGGCCTGCCAGTTTTGCTCGCAGTGTTACTGCGAGTGCCTTCAGGGGCGTGCTCTTCGCCCCATTGAGCCAGACCTTTATAGATTTCAAGGCCTGTTGGAACTTCTTCTTGTTAGTGCGACGTTTGACTGTCTGCTTACCTCTTCGCGTGCGTGCCCAATAGAAGTCGAAGCCCAGATAGACGAAGCGTTTGCTTCCTCGCAGATCGCTGCGACTAAAGCGGAGGATTCCGCTCTTTTCGGGGGCAATCTCTAGGCTGAACTTGTCTAACCTCTTGGGCAGCTCAGCAAAGAAGCCTTT
>NZ_JARXHW010000026.1:0-69012 GCF_031127805.1 Thalassobacterium maritimum
AACTTATTAGATCCTTTTCATTCAAAGTACAGATATTGTTGCTGGCTTATCATATTTTTAATATGCAATGGCATTGTGACAAGTCGCGCCCCTACAATCTCCATGAACTTCAAGCGTGCTAGAGTGTTGAGTCAGCATCGTAATCGTTGGTTTCGAGTGCACGGCGATATTTCACAACCGCTCCGCCAGAGAGGCGGGGGAGCTTGCTTGTATTCCTTTTAATTTTTGTGAATCCTTTTGCTTGCGTTCGCATAGTTCAGCCTCAAATTTCGTGACTCTAGATTTTTAATGGCTAGGCCGAAGTAGCTCAGTTGGTAGAGCAATTCATTCGTAATAAATATCTTGCGGCTTAACACTGGTTCATTTTTGTTCACTGCATTGCCTATTTGACCAGTGTTTAAGCGGGTCGAAGGGTGGAGGTAGTGAACCGAAGTTTAACGTGGGGAACACTAGTGAACTTCAAAAGTGTCCAAGAAGTGTCCAAGTATGAGCGCAAAAACACAGACTGATTATTGGAAATCCAGGCTATTCAAACAAACATTCACGTCCAAAAGTGGAGCGAAAAAAGAGGTCTCGACCTATAGCTGTAAAATGCAGCACAAGGGGCACCGCGAGACCTTCAATACCGGCGAGCCGAACAAGCAAAAGGCCGCCGAGAAAGCCCGCGACATCTACATGTGCCTGAGGGCTGTAGGCTGGGAGGAAACCAAACTCAAATACAAGCAACCTACGGAAGAGAAGCCAGAAGCGATTGCCACTGTCGGCGACGTATTGCGCGTTGCTCGCGAAGTTTCGACCATATCCGAGCGAACTTTCACTCAATACGCTATCGCCTTGCGTAGACTTGCCAACGACATCGCAAAGATACCAGACACTAGAGAGAAATACAGCTATAGGATTTCTCAGAAGGAGAAGGATGAGGGCATCACTCAGTCTGGCAATCAGCGCTGGGTGGCTCAAGTCGATGCTGTGAGCCTTACGAAGCTGACGCCTTCGGCGCTCCTTGCCTGGGAGAAGAAGCAAGGCGACAAGAACAAGGACAATCCTGCGCAGCAGCGACGCGACAAGGACAACGCCGCTTCGACCCTTCGCAGAGCCCGCAGTTTATTTGGGAAGAAGCTGATTACTTCACTCAAGGAGCAGCTTACGCTGCCCGAAGTATTGCCCTTTGACGATGACCGTTTTAAATGGAAGCCTAGCACCAAGCGTTATGTTCAAAGCATCGACCCCAAAGAGCTTGTCGGGGTAGCTAGCAGCGAGCTAGCTAAGGACGAACCCGAGTCCTACAAGGCGCTTTTACTCTGCATCTTCTGTGGTCTACGGCGTGCCGAGGCCGACTGTCTGACATGGGAGCAGATAGATTTCTCCAATCAGCTCCTTCACATCAAAGAGACCCCGCATTTCAAGCCTAAGACCCTAGAGTCCACCCGCACCATTCATTTGTCCGAGAAGCTCATCGTAGAGCTAAAGAAGCTCAAGAAGTTAGATCCTCTGAGTCAGAAGACGAATCAGCATTTCGTGCTGCGAGGCGGCAAAGCCAAGCCCAACAGCAAGCACCCTTACTACAGGGCCGACCTCAAGCCTTGGAAGACCTGGAGCAAGCTAGCTAGATGGCTAAAGGAAAAAGGGATCGAGAGTAGTAAGCCGATCCACGAGCTACGCAAGATGTCTGGCAGCCTGATTAATGAGAGCTTCGGGATTGAAGCAGCTCGAAACCACCTAGGACATAGCGACGTGTCGACGACCTCGAAGAGCTATCTGGGAACTCAAAAGGCCGTCATTGACCTGTAGACATCTACTTTCGGGTAACGCTTATAGATCGTCTATAGTAACGTGGTTGAGTCTTGGTCTAATGGTTGCTTTTTGGGTTTTCTGTAAGTGTTTGATTATCAAGGATAATTCTAATAGACCACCTATACAGAATAACAAAGTGTCAAATTTTCGTCCTTTGCGAGCTTCTGGCAAAAGACCGAATCAGATTAATTTTCAATTCGATAAAAGAAGTTTCCAATTTGTGTGTAATAAATGTCATCTTTGCGATTAAGAACCATGATACCCGCATCTAAGAAGACCTCACAGAAGTATTACTCTCTATGATTTCAGGCTGACAGCAAACGTTCGCTCACAGCTATTCAGCCTGAGAACATAGTGCTCTGCTATAGTAAATGACTTATGCATGGTCTTACCATGTTTGTCTTCCCTAAGTAAGAATCACTAAAAGTCACACTTTAGGTAACCTATAGTTATACTATAGTTAATCTTAAAGATTAGTTTTAATTTTTAAAGTATTACTTAGTCCCCGCCGTAACAAGGCACTCTTCCCCGTAACAGCAAGCTATGGCTGTGTGAGACATAAATGTGCCTAGAATCCTAGATTCACCTTTCTCGCTACTATGAGATTAAAAAGGAGACAAGAGCCCCTTCTGTGGGTCTACAGCGCCCATATGCGGTAACTATGATTTCAGGCTGACAGCAAATGTTCGTCAAAAGCCATTCAGCCTGGAAACATAGTGCACTGCCACAGTGAATGGCTTATGCATGGTTTTACCATGTTTGTCTTCCTCAAACAAGAACCACTGAAAGCCAGACTTTAGTTAACCTATAGTTAGTCTATAGTTAACCTATAGTTAATCTTAAAGATTAGTTTTAATTTTTTAAAGTATTACTTAGTCCCCGCCGTGATAAGGCACTCTTCCCCGCCACAGCAAGCGATAGCTGTGTAAGGCATAATTGTGCCTAAAGACCTAGAATCACCTTTCCCACTGTTATGAGATTAAAAGAAAACAAAAGCCGCTCCTGCGGCCCTACAGCGCCCATATGCGGCAACTTCACCAAGGCACCAATCAGCCTGATTGAGGATACCCGCCTAAGAGATAAGGATGTCCGCGTCTGGTGCTACATCGCGAACTATGCCGCAATCTGGAAAGACTTCGCGGCCAATCGAATCGCGGAAGCTATCGGATGTAAGTCGACCTCTGTCGAAAACGCCATCAAGCGCCTGATCGACACGGGTTGGCTCGCCAGAGAAAAGCGCCCGCACTCCAGCAAGTATGATTACCAGATCCTTCTGCACGAGAGTGTCATGACGGATAGGAATGCGCCTAGAGAGCGAGCCGCCAAGAAGCGATTAGCTGAGCTAGCTCGCGCCTGTGGCATGTCCCTTGAAATGGCAAAGGAGACTGCTGCTAAATACGGCATCGAGAGCTTGGAGAAAGCGGCAAAAGCACGCCAGGAATACCTAGCCGCCGAATCCGACGATTTCTAACCCCCAAAACACCGATAAATAAAAACATGACGAAAACTACTGAACTAAAACCAGGCTCACCGCATCCAACCAACCCCGACCTCGTTTACCTAGGAAAGTCGATCAACGATTTTGGTCGACGATGGGGATCGCCCCTAGAACTAGCAATGATCAGAGATAAGAACCGCAGAAGAGCGCGTAAGAAATGGCACATACGTAAGCAGGATTGCCCTTCGAAGCTCGTCTTTAAGAAGCTCAAGAAAGCCTTTCCTTCGCAGTCCTATGGTGACGAATCTACTGACTGGGATGGTCTCGACAAACTCTTCCAGCTTCGAGACCGACTCAATCGTGAACACCCGTCAGAAAAGTGCCCGATCTTCCAGATTCGCCGCAAAGTCAGCCCACGCTTGGGAGGTCTTTTCACCCTGGAAAACTCCTACCTCACGGTGGACCCTTATTTCGAGGAGTCACATGTCCACATCGCTGAGAGCGCCTACAGGGACTTTCAGCTATCCTACGCAGTCAAAAACAATCGCTAAACCAACAAAAACAACTAAATGCCACAAACCGAAGTCAGCCCTGCTAAAGACCCTTGGCTAACCCCGCGACAGGTCTCACAGCAGCTCGGCTATCGATCAAAGACTAACCACAGCGTCTTACGCCTGATTAAAAGCGGAGCGTTGCGAGCCGCTCGCTATAATGCGAGGTGTATTCGCATTCGTCAAAGTGAAGTTAACCGCTTCCTCGCAGAGGCTTCAGGACTCACCTGCTAGACCAGACGCTCACGTAACAATTCACTCAACGACCATCGAAGGGCGCAGAGCTAATTGGCTCTGTGTCCTTCTTTGTGTCGAGCTTAGCTACCTTAGCTACCCTAGCTAGCGCATGATGCCTTTAGCTAGCGCATCGCAGCTATAGCTGAAAAATGACTTTCATCCCTTTGCTAGTGTTTTTCTAGCCTAGTGCTTTTCTTGTGAACAACTTCACGACTTCAGAGGAGGCACCTTCGCGAAACATCCTGAAAATACTTGAGCTAGCGAGCATCCATAGACCTACTTTGCGAGTGCTATGGATGGATCTATCACGTTTACCCGAGAAGAGCTTTACGAACTAGTCTGGTCAAAACCGGTAACAACCGCTGCCTCCGACATCGGCATCTCCGATGTCGGTCTCGCTAAGATATGCAAAAAGCTCGAAGTCCCGCGCCCCGGCAGAGGCTACTGGGGAAAAGGTGACAAACAGCGCAAAAAGCAACGAACTCCATTACCAGCCCCCAAGCGGCAAACTCCCGAGTCAGCCACCATCAAAGTAGACAGCAGGTCTAGGCGAGCTATGCGCAATGAAGTAGCTGACCTTAAGAGTAGAAGCGGCGACTCCGCACATGGGATCGACATCAAAATCCCAAAGAAGCTAAAGTGCTGTCAGCCTTTGATCCGCAGAACTAAGCTTGAACTGGAAAGCACCAAGTGGCTCCATCGCGGCTTAATGCTCTCAAGCGGATCTGGATGCCTTAATATGCAAGTTTCCGAGGATAGCCTAGACCGCGCTCTCCGCATCGCAGAAGCTTGGGTTGCGGCAATAGAGGGGCTGGGATGGCGGATTCAGACCAGCGATGAAGACCCGAAAATGAGTGTCTTAATCGATGGAGAGCAGATTCCCGTTCGTTTTCGTGAGAAGCTATCCGCTACAAAGTCCAGAAGCCCCATACTAGGCTGGATTGAGCATAGCTACCAGCCATCTAAAGTTCTACTTTTTGAGGTCACCGACTGGAGGTTCTCAGGAGCTCGACTTCAAAAGTGTTGGCAGGATAGCGATTCCGAAAAGCTCGAAGCGAAGTTGTCTCGCTTTGTAGAAACCCTTCCGCTGTATGCCGCATACCTCAAGCGAGAGAGAACTATCGAAGCTGAACAGAGGGAAGTCATCCGCCTTAATCACGAACGTTACGAGCGCAGAAGAAAGGCGGAAGAGTTGAAAGCTAGCTACTTGCGCCGAAAACGCGAAGAGCTAGCTAGGGCTCAGTCCGAAGAGCAAACCAGGCGAGCGAACCTCAGCCAGCTAGCTAGCGATTGGCAGGAATCTAAGCGCATCCGTCAGTTCTGCAAAGAGGTTGAATCAGAAGCTAGATACGGGACGCTTGATCATATTCAGGCGGGGGCAGGGGATTGGCTAAGATGGGCCACGCGCATAGCTGACCTTAAAGACCCATTTAAAAATGGCCAGCTCGACTATGAGATTACCTCGACCGGACACGACAGCGACCTCGATTGCTCGCTAAATCCAGAACAAGTCGATTTCCCACTCCCAGAGGAGCTTCAAGCCCAGATTGCGAGCTTACTAGACTTCGAGTCCAAATCGCTCTGAGCCTAGCTGCTCCTACGGTCTCCCGAATTGTAAAACTTCTGTTTAAAACTTCTTGCCTACATGGTTTGCCTAACTAGCTTTTCGCTAGATGCCTGCCAAGAAAGACCTCAATAAACAAGAATCCTTCGGGGAAAACCTCTGGGATGTCGCCAATAAGCTACGCGGCACTGTCGAGTATTCTGAGGATAAGCACGTCATTCTTGGCGAAGTCCCCTCCGACACCTTTTTCAAAGACCAGCACCCCGACCTTAAAGCCGATTTCATTATGGCCAATCCGCCCTTCAACTTAAAGGACTGGCGCGGCCCTAATGAACTGACCGACGATCCACGCTGGGGCGGCTACGAAACCCCGCCCGCCGGAATCGCCAATTACGGCTGGATTCTTCACATGGTCTCTAAGCTCTACAAGCACTTCGAAGACATCCTTACCCTCGTTGGCGGAAAATTCCGCAGGACACATCTTTTAACTCCAAAGTTAGCTTCATGAGTGCTGATCAACTTGAAATCGACGTGCTCCTTTACGTCGCGCTGAACGAAGAATTTGAAGCTCTTACGTCGGCTTTTGCCGAAGATCTTCACGCAAAACTTGAGGTTACAGAACTTACTGATCTGGCGCTTCAAGTATTCTCAGTGAGCGTGACATCTCCTGTGCTTAAGAAAGAAATACGACTGGCTATTGTTCCAGCGGGTAAGATGGGAGCAACTCGGGCGGCGACGGTGGTTTCGGGGATTCTTGGACGATCGAGCTGCAACAATGTCGTTGTGTTGGGGATAGCAGGATCACTTTCTGATGACCTCCAGCCAGGGGATGTTCTCATTCCTGACAGCGTTGTTGAGTATTTGGCTAATTCGGCTGCAAAGAACGTTGAAGACAAAGAGGAATGGGAACTCGAAACGTCGGGAAATAGTTACGCTTCAAATCCTCGTTTATTGAACCGCTTCCAATATCTCAAAACTACGCACAGAGAACAGTTTGAACGTTGGGAGGCTGACTGCGCGGAAAGGTATGCCCCAGTTGCTACTGAGGAAGTTCGAGCCAAAATGGGAGAAGCTGGGTTCACGATGCGATCCGAAGTTAGAATCTTCGCGGGTGACGACCATAAATTGGCAAGCGGTCCTACGGTTGGGAAAAGTGAGGATTTCGTTGAGTGGCTTAAATCGAAGGTGGAC
Source organism: Thalassobacterium maritimum (assembly GCF_031127805.1). Lineage (NCBI taxonomy): Bacteria > Pseudomonadati > Verrucomicrobiota > Opitutia > Puniceicoccales > Coraliomargaritaceae > Thalassobacterium > Thalassobacterium maritimum. The sequence continues at coordinate 6,776 of NZ_JARXHW010000026.1, forward strand.
CGAAAATTCGCGGCATTGGAAATGGAATCGGCGGGCGTCTACGACGCTAGTAGTCTTCGAGAACCGCCCCCGAGGATTCTCGCGATCCGAGGAATCTCAGACTTTGCCGACGAGAGAAAAAAGCTAATTGAAAATGGAACCAAAGGACAATTTCGAGAGGTCGCGGCCAAAAACGCTCTATCGTTGCTGCTTCGGGGCATCGAAGCTGGATTTTTCGAGCCTGTAGCACCTGAAGACGTTAAAAAAAAAAGTGGGCTAATGTTAGACAAGCGTCGGAAGAATGGATAGCCCAGATACACACATCTCTGCCCAATGGCATTGAGCTACCTCGCTCCGAGGAAGCTGCCGCTCTAGATAAAGCCTATGAAGAGGGACCTGGCGGACACGTATTGGGAGAGAGCGGGCTGGGGAAAAGCGCGTTGCTCAAGCAACTCGCGAATAGGGTTCAGAACGATTCGGAAGTAGTCTGGATTAAGGCTGAGCACTTTTCTGAACTGCAAAATTCTGTGCCAGACCTTGCTTACCTACTTCTTGAGACCGATCGCACCTCAGGTTTCTTGGTAATCGATTCCCTTGAGAGCTGTTACACTTCAGACAGTATTGAAGCGATCAGTCGATTCGTCGCTTCAGTCATTGGTCCTTTGGAAAGCGTTTGGAAGGTGTTTTTTTCATGCCAAACTCCAAGTTGGTCGCGGGTTTCAAACCATTTGTTGAGATACCTGGCAGGTCACAACGTCTTGTCTGAACGGATAGAATGTGGGCGACTTTCTGATGGTGATTTTCAAATTGTTCTAGGTGCAGTTCCAGCAATCCAGAAGCTTTCCGCACAACCACAAATGGGGCGATTCCTGCGATCGCCCAAAATGCTTGATTTGCTTTTGCGTAATGAGCCTGACTTGAGCCGACTATCGATCGGCGAACCTGATGTTATCGAGTGGTGGTGGGACGAACAGGTCAAAGCTGGCAAGAGTTTCTGCGGAGAAGAAAGCATTGCCCGCAGGTTAGCCACTCATCTCGCTGACTCTTTGGTAAGTGAGGCGTCACCTGATATCGTTGCCGTTGATCACGAGGCGACCAACTCACTGATCAACAGGCAAATCTTTTCCTGCACGAATGATGGCCGCATCCGATTTGATCACGATCTGCTTGCGGATTGGTCTCGGGTCATGCATCTACGGTCTCTGGGAGACGACGTTCTAGCTTTTATTCGTGAGCACTCGGAGAATCCTCCTTGGTTGAGGGCTGTCCGGCTCTTTTCTCAACATCTTCTGGAACGTGCTTCCGATCACGATAGGTGGCAGACAATCGTTGAGTCGTGCAGGGCTGTCACCCCTGATCAGAAAGAGCCAGAATCTCGAGATCTACAGATCCTCGACACTTGGCTTGAGGGAATTGCATACTGTAGCGATCCGTCAGCACTGCTCGCACAGAATAGAGATCAGCTATTTGCGGACGACGCATGGTTGTTGAAGCGACTTCTTCGGCGCCTTATGCACAACGCCACCATTCCGGATCCCGTCGTTCAAAACCAGTTTCACCAGATCGATCCAGAGACCGCCGATTACGCGGCTCTTCGGTTCAGGTTGCCCGTCGTGAGCCTTTGGCCGTCATTTACTGAGTTCCTGATTGCGAATCCAGAGGAAACTACAGATTGCCTCCCAGTAACCCTCGCTGAGCTGGGATTAATGTGGGGAAAACTGGACGAGTATCTCGGGATCAATTGGAGTTCGCTTGCAGAGTTGATTCTTCTCAATGCAGAGAAGGAACTGCGCCGAGAGGTGGCGGGTGCTTACAGACACGATCGTGGTTCTAGGTCCCTCCGCGGTGGAAGCAATTCCCGCGCTACGATCTACTCAGCAGCACTGCGAGCAGCATCCCAAAACCCTGAACGAGCAGTGAGTTTTGCACTCAAGGCCGCTGGGCGCAAAGAATGGGATGAAGACGATCTGACCGAAGAGGCCGATGAAGGCTGGCGAGGAGAGTGGCATGAGCCGTCATTTTTTGGAGGTCGGGGTAGCCGCGTTGTCCAGCCTGTTGAGGCTTGGCCAGACGGCCCGCGCCGCACGATTAGTCGCGACTTCTATCAGCCCTGGTTCGAGGCGAACGCATCGCTTCCGTTATTTACGAAATGCCCTGCCGCGGCTTGTGAGATCACCTTGGCTCTTTTGATTGATTGGCCAAAGACCGAAATCAGTAAGGGCGACTATGATATTGGAGCTCGAAACCACGGATTTAGATTCGAAGCAGACCAGTTGAAATCCGCATTTTGGTCTAAGGGTCCGTTTATCGGATATCTCCGATCAAACTGGCGACCTGCAGTCGAACTTATTGTTGCCCTCACTAACTTTGCAACTGATCGCTATGAGGATTGGTGGCCGTATTCTCCTGAGGTTGAATCCGTAGCCATAAAAACGTCCGATGGTAAATCGGAATGGAAAGGAAACCATCAGGTTTTCGCTTGGAATCGATACCACATGAATACCCCAGCAGTGGTGACTTGTGCGCTAATGGCTCTGGAAAAGTGGTTTGATGAGAGATTTGAAGCAGAGGAATCGGTGTCCAACGTGATTGATCTTTTGTTTAAAGAGGGGCGCTCTCTCGCTCTGGCTGGCGTTCTCATTTGTGTTGGGAAGCGCCACGAATCGCTTTTTACGGCTGAGCTGAAGTCTCTTCTTTTCGTCCGAAAGCTTTATGAACTAGATCTTGTGTCAATTCGCTGGAGCGTTGGTGTTGGGGCGTCGCCGCGAGAAGGTGAGTTCGTTTTCAATGCAAAACGTGATTGGGCGAACCTTCCTGGTCGAAAGGTGTCGCTGGGAGATGCATGTTGGTCATGGATGCTGAACAAAGCAGAGTTCTCTGAGGTATTCGAAGACATCTCGGCCGCGTGGTATCTTGAAGCCGAAGCACTACCAGAAAGTTCTCAAGACCGAAAGGAAGTGGAACGCTGGGCAGTTGAGTTTGATCCGAATCTTTGGGAGAGGGAGGATGGAGGCATTGAGTTCAATAATAAACGACTCATCGATTTTCAGGATCCGACCGCGGAGAAAGATCTTTCGGTAAAGCAGGCGCTATTAACACTGCCTTACAAATACGCAGAGATATTGAAGAATCGGCAAACCTTTGATGCTGCGGGCTGTGACTATATTTGGAGACAGCTGCAAAATGAAGATTTTTTTGACCACGCAAATAAATTGTTTGCTGCGGAGCCCGAGGGTTCTCAGTTTTTGGATGGGCGGCATACACGCGCAGGACTGCTTGCGGTAATTACCTGCATGGGGGAGGAATGGTTGCAGAACGACACATCCAAATTCGAGTTTGTAGATGCCGAAATTTGGAAGATCCTAAATGATCAGCCAAAAATCACTGTTTACTCGCCTGAAGATAGTAGTGACGACTACGAAGGCTTTTTGGCTCGGGCTGTCGTTCGACGCTGGGCTGCCAATGTGAACGATCCTGACTGGAGGGGGGCGGTCGCTCGCTTCGTTACGTCATATCGCTACCGGACAGTTCAGTGTTTATTTGATGAAGCGTTCAGATGTCGTGCGAAGCTGGGAAATGCATACATCGAACTCGAGGCATTCGCTCTTTCATTCTCGAGTATTCGACAAGAAGCCACGAAATCTGACTTCTACGGCAACAAGGATACTGAAAACAAGCTCATCTACGTTTGGGCAAGTGAATGGATTTCGAAGTTTGCAGACGGAGAAGGTCCTAAATGGACCGACGATTGGGCATCCATTGAGGCTAAAGAAGAGACACCAAAAGCGAATTATGGTCAACGGCGCGTGCAAAGAGCAAAACTGAGCCAGAAGATTTGCAAAGGTCTAGAGAGGTTTATGCAACAGGTTCGGCGGGGCAAAACGAAGGAAACAGCGTCTATAACACCGAAGAATCCGGAACAAATCAGGGTAATGCCTCCAGAGCGACGCGAGCTTCACCGAATTGGATATAATCTAGAGCTGGGCGTTATGCTCGCTGCGTTTGGGCATGCACCTCAACTTGTGGATGCCCGAGATTCTGACGAGCGAAGGCACTGGTTGGTAATAGCGAAGGAACTATTAGCGGTATTTCACCGGACGCTCCCTGAAACTGATGGTTCAGACGATGCCAAGTGGGACTACGAGGTTTGGTCCAATGATGAGAAAGTCTTCGAAGTTGTAGCCGCAAGGCTGTTGGAGTCCTCCGAGGAAGAAGGGCTAGAGTTTTGGCAAAGTGTTCTTCGGCTGCCTCCTGCAGCACATCACCATATTGAGCAGTTTCTCAACGTTGTATTGCTTGAAGCTGTAAGAACAGATCCACCTAAGACTGATCAATTGATGGGACTTTGGGGCCCTTTCGCTGACTTCTTGGCCGCACAAGATGTCTGGGCCACCTCCAAGAGTAGAGACGCGGATGATGTGTGGAAAGTCATTCTGCTTTTTGGCTCCGATTTCGCATCTGATGGCGAAGCCGCATTCGCCCCTCTTGTCCAGAAACTCGCGACTCACTACCGAAGATTTATCGAGCGCATTCAGTATGACTCCTACACTCAGAGCACGTTGGTAGCGTTCTTAATCAAAGATGCGGCTGCCCCCATCTTCATTGATACGCTGGAGTGGTTCCACAGCAGCTGGAAAGAAGCGAAAGGTTACTTCTGGGAAACTGGAATCGAGCGAGGGGATTTTGAAAGGCTTCTTGAGTTTGGGTGGAACAATCGGTTCGAGGATATTCGCAAAAATCCCAGTGCACTTGCTGCCTTTAAGACGCTCACACTGAACCTCGCAACTCATAATAGCGCAGCCGCGATAGACATTCAGAACCGCATTGGAGGTTCAGACTCACAATAATTGCTTTCCACCGCATCAAACCCCGGATCACAGAAAACCGTTCAAGCTCGTATCCTCGAATACGCTAAGGGCATAGGTTGGACGATTATGTCACACGAGGAGGCTGTTCCGCTGATTAAGTAGGGCTCCGAGTCGATAAAGTTACAGGGGGAATGGACTGGTTCGTCGATAACAGCGATCACAACAACATGGATACAGTCTGGTCTAGGCCAGTAAGGCCTGAGGACGGCCTAAGGTATAGCTGGGCCGAAGAGCCCGTATACGACGATCAATTGAGCAATCTCACGACAATCGTCTTCGATGGTTATTACAACGACCTGATCATCTTCACACTGTCCGAGCAGCACGGCCTAGATTTAAAAGAGAAAGAGTTCAAATTCAATCTCAACGAAGACGGCTCCCCGACGCTAGTCAGCTTCAAGGGGATGGTTTTGAAAATCATCGAGGTCGACAATCTAGGCCTCACATACGAGTGGGTCAAACTAGGCTGAAAAATTCGACCAAAAATCCCTGCCACTTTTATCGTCTAGATTACCTCGAAAATTCCCCCCGTGGGTATCAATTCTATGTTGACGAACCCGTAAGAGATAACAGCCTGTGCGTTTTCAGTTCTTTGCGTATCTTCATCGTTCTAGAGTTTTTCCAAAGCGTCCACAAGCACGGCGGAAGCTCAAAACGTCCAAGAAGTGTCCAAGTAGGAATTTGAACTAAATTTCTTCCCTTTGTAAATAGTTGAAAATAAAGATTTTGCCGAAGTAGCTCAGTTGGTAGAGCAATTCATTCGTAATGAATAGGTCGACGGTTCGACTCCGTTCTTCGGCTCCATTCTCAACCCCTTGCTTGGTATTAGCTTGGGGTTTTTATTTGCCTGTTTTCTGTTGGGCCTGAGTGGACACAAAACAGCCCGCTGCAGGGCGAGGCCTGTGCGGGCTGTGGAGAAAAGCTGTTAGCTTGGGGCTTAAGACACCAAGTTGGCTTTGATGTAATCGAAGCTCATTTTTAGGGAATCGAAGGGATCGCCGGGGCAGCTGTCTTGTTCGACGATGAACCACTCGCAACCGGATTCCTCGGCTGCGGCGATGATGGGCTTGAAGTCGAGGTTTCCGTAGCCGATCTCATGCATGATGGGGGTGTTGCCTTCGCGCACGCCGACATCCTTGAGGTGGAGTAGGGGCAGGCGCCCCTTGAGCATTTTGCACCATTCTACGACGTTGCCGCCGCCGAGTTGCACCCAGTAGGTGTCGGGCTCGAAGTGGAGGTTTTCGGCGGAGGTTTGCTCTGCGATGTGTTGCAATGCTGGCTTGCCGTCCCACTTGTAGAATTCGTTGGCGTGGTTGTGGTAAGTTAATACGAGGCCCGCCTCCCGCAACACTGCACCTGCTTTGTCGAGTTGCTGGATTAATTTATTGCGTGACTCCGCATCTGTGAAATCGACGTCTCTTGGGAATGGATAGGCGGTGTATTGGGTGCCTAGCTTCTTTAGGCGCTCGACGACCTTTTCAGGCTCGTCGAGAATCATACCGCTGGGCTCGTGAGTGGCGCAGATGGTGAGACCATTTTCAGCACACACAGCTGCGATTTCTTCGGCTGGCATGACATCGTGGCCCATGCCGGAGATTTGCACTGCCTTGTAGCCGATGTCGGCTATCTTTTTCATACTCGCACGGAAGTCTTCGGGAGTCTGGATAAAGTCACGAATGGTGTACGTGATGAGAGCAACTTGTTCAATTTTCATAATAGTTTTGAAATTTTTGGATCTTTAGCGTGCTTGATCGGCGACTGCTTGTGCTTGTAGTGATAGTCTGGAGGCGGCAAAGGCATGTTCTTGTGTCATTGCGTTTTCGGTGCGATTGAGGCAGTCGAGTATCAGTTGACCAAAGAAGGGAAAGCCGACTTGCCCCTTTACCTGCATGACTTGTTCGCCTTCGTTGTTCGCGAGTATGATGGTGTCGGAGTCGTTGCTACGCCCAAAATCAAAGTACTTGCGAATTTCAATGGTGCCCTTGGTGCCGGTAATGAAACTGCGGCCGTCGCCCCAACCGCGCATGCCGTCGGGGGTGAACCAATTGACGCGTGAGAAGCACTGGACGCCATTTTCAAGGATCATGACTGCTTGGCCGACATCTTCCAAACCAGGCTTGTCCGCATTGGCACGGTTGTCCACCGCGGCGTGGGCGATGCTGCCCTTGGTGCAGCGAGTGTAGTGCAGAAATTGGTCGAATTGGTGCGAAGCGATGTCGGTCAGGATGCCGCCGTATTGCGCTTTATCAAAGAACCAGTCTGGCCGGCCCGCTTTGCCTAGGCGGTGTGGACCAAAAATCTCCATGTGCACGATGTCGCCAATGACGCCGTCTTGGATCAATTGGTCGGCATACCACGCAGATTCCACGTGCACGCGCTCCGAGTAATATACCATGTATTTCTGTCCGGTCGCGGCGACGACTTTTTCCGCCTCAGCGAGTTGCTCCAGGGAAGTAAAGGGGCACTTATCGGTGAAGTAGTCCTTGCCCGCTTGCATGACTTGACAGCCGATCGGTCCGCGTTGATTGGGGATGGCCGCGGCGGCGACTAAGTGGACATCGGAGGCTAGCACTTCTTCGAAGCTCGCTGCTATATGCACACCGGGGAATTTTTCTTTGAGGCTCTCGATGCGTGTCGCATCGGGCTCATAGATCATTGCCAGTTCAGCGCCAGCTTCGGTCAGGCCGTTGATCATGCCGTAAATGTGGCCGTGATCAAAGTGGGCGGCTGCAAAGCTAAATTGGCCGGGGTTGACGACTGGCTGCGGTTTGGCCGCAGTCGGTGCGTAGTTCATTCCATCATTTGCATTTGTCATTGGAAGTATCTGTAATTTTAGCGTGAGGTTTTAGTCTGAATCGAGGCTCGCTTACCAGCTGAGTTCTTCGACTTTTCCGCCTTTAATCTCTGGTTTTACGTAGGTGGAGTTTTCGATTTTCGCTTTGAGCACGCGTGCGTATGCCGCGCCATCGAGCGGTAGCTCCACGGGGCTCTTTTCGAAGGCAGAGAAAAGCATCGCATTGGCCAGCTCCACTGAGTGAATGCCTTCACCAGCGGGCGCAATGAGCGCTTCGCCTTCGAGGATCGCATTTGTGAAATTCTTTAAAATACCGTTGTGCTGTTCGCCATTCCCCTCTGGCAGCGGGATCTCCACGTTCCAAACTCCCGGCTTTTGGAAGCCGTTTGTAGCAGTCTTGCTATGCTCGCTCACGAGTTGCTCGGTGCGTGTGAAGTGCAGCTTGCCATTTTCTACAACAATTTTGCCGCGCTCGCATGCGATCTCCAAGCGATTGGTGCCGGGGGCTTCACCGGTGGTGGTGATGAATACGCCGGTGGCTCCGTTGGGATACTCCAGCATGGCTGTTACGGCGTCTTCGACTTCGATGTTGTGGAAGCGGCCAAATTGGCAATTGGCAGTCACCTTTGAGGGCATGCCAAAGATCCACTGTAGTAGGTCGAGGTTGTGGGGACATTGATTGAGCAATACGCCACCGCCTTCGCCGCCCCAAGTTGCACGCCAGCCGCCTGATGTGTAGTAGTTTTCGGTGCGATACCAGTCGGTAATGATCCAGTTGATGCGCTCTACGCTGCCGAGTTCGCCCGATTCAATGAGCGACTTCACTTTGCGGTAAGCAGGGTCGGTGCGTTGGTTAAACATGGCGCTGAAGACGAGTTTCTCATCCTTCCAGGCCGCGATCAGGCGCTCACAATCCTCCTTGTGCACGGAAATTGGCTTCTCGACCAAGGTGTGAAGACCAGCTTCGAGCGAGGCGATGCCCAGTGTGGTGTGGGAGTAGTGTGGGGTGGCGACCAAGACGGCATCGACTGTGCCCGACTGGATCAGGTCCATGCCTTCGCTGAAATGCGTGATATCTTTAAATTTTTCCAAGCGTTCCGGGTTTTGGTCGGCAATCGCGGCGAGTTCTAAATTGGGGATTTTACCATCAATGATATTTTTGGCATGGCTGGTACCCATGTTACCCATTCCGATGATTCCGAGGCGAACAGTTTTGTTTGTAGTCATGCCCTGAAGAATACCTGCTTAGAGCTTCTTTTTCAATGGACTGATGAAGCAAATTTTTGCACTATTGAATCATTTATGGATTTTCCTGATTTACACGATACCGCTGTCCAGATCATTTCGCCGCCCTTTGTGCATGAGAGTGATGATGCCTGGAACTGGCAGTCGAGTGAGGAGCGCTACTGGAACCTATGGATCTGTTTAGAAGGGAACGCGTTGATCGAATGCGATGGCGTGGAGTATCCTGTCCAGCCTTGGACGGCATTTCTATTTAGTGCAGGCTCTAAGATTACGGGGCGTTCGCGTGTTGGGTCCAAGTCTATGCGTAACTTCAGTATTCATATTAATTTGGGGGCTAAGAATGACGAGCTGTTGAGAGGGCGTTTGCTGGGGATCGAATTGCATGAGCCCAACAATGTGAACAGTTTGATCAATTTAGCGATTCGGCTGTCTTCTTACCGCGACAGTTTTGCAGAGCAGCAATTACAGACTTTGACGCTTAGTATGCTCGGGCTTTTGTGGCGCGAGTCGATCCAGTCTGTTCAGACAGATGCAGCATGGTTGATTTATCGACAATTGGATCGCATCCACGCGGGCCAAGACATGTTTCGCTCTGTGGATGAACTGGCGGCCGAGGTTAATTTATCGCGCATTCACTATGGGCGCTGCTTCCGGCAGTTGACCAATGAGTCGCCCAATCGCTATTTGATTGTGAAGCGAGTCGAGCGTGCCTGCGTGTTATTAGAGCAGACGGATTGGGCTGTCGACGCTGTGGCGCAATCGATTGGCTACAATGATATTTACTTTTTCAGCCGGCAGTTTCGCAAAGTAATGGCTTGTACGCCAACTCAATACCGCGAGCGCTCGCGTAGCTAGTCCCAGAGACTGAAGTGGGGCCAGTGGGGCCAGTGGGGCCAGTGGGGCCAAGTGGGACCAAGTGAGGCTGCGCGCTTAAAGCGCTCTCAGGTAAAATACGCTGAAGCAGGATCTTATCGCTCTAGCGATACCTTGAACTCTTGCAGATACAAGATTTTGGCTTGATTACCACTGAGTGCATCCGTGTCGACTGCGACTAATGAGATGAAGTTCTCGTCCAGCTCAACGACTTGGTCGTCTAGGATCAGCTGATCATCGATGGTGATGGATGCGGTATTGTTTGGGCGCAGGTCGATCACGACAGTGCTGCCTTCACCGATGGCGGTGGGGAGGTGGCCCGAGGTGTCTTTGTCGTCGACGCTAAAGCTGCAACTGGTGTCGCCGTAAATGAGCGAGAGCGCGTAATCGCCTTGATAATCTTGGCGTGATTGTGCGCTCGCGCCGAATCTGAAGCGGCAGAGCACGCCGGGACTGGATTTGCCGAATGTGTAGCTGAATCGAAGTGTGCGGCCATTCTTAGCGACGGATGCCCAGTCGCCATTGTAGCTTAACCAGAGTTTGGAGGTTGCATTGGAATCAGGGCGGTCCCAATCACCTGTTTTGAGTGCGATTTTGAGCGCGCCATTGTTGTTCTGCACTACGCTGCGCCAGTCATTTTGTTGGCCGCTAACACTACTACTAAAGTCACTAGGCTTGAGGTTATTGCTGAAGCGCTTGAGTTGAAAGCTGTTCTTTTCTACTTTTTGGACTGGTTTGATGCCAGGTATGCTCATTTCGCCGGCGTGCGCGCTGCTGGTGATCAGGTTGAAGCATAGCAGAATGAAGCAGGCTAGCTTGGGTGTGTGGCGTTTCATGTGTGCGAGATTTTTGATGTTAGAATTAAACGAATTCATTCACTTTAAAGACTTAGCTGTAGAGACAAGCTTTCGTGTCGTCAATATGTATAGATGAATTGTGTGAATAGAAGAATTTTTTTACCCGATGCGCTTGATGGTTTCTCACTATCTGCGTGTTTATTTCTATTTATTTTAGGGTTATTTGTGAAATTAATTACGCGTTTATCATATTTTTTTTACCATGTTTAGTGTCGTCATTTTGAGTGGGTAAACATACTCATAATTAACCCTACCACTAGGCCTAATTATGATGCATTATATCTCCTCTCTTGTCGTTCGACTCTTTTCAGGGACTTCGTATCCAGTTGGCTTTATATTGTCTGGTATATTACTTACGTCCTGCATGAAGGCTGATGAGCTGTTATTGTGGAACGGTGAGATTCCCTCCGAAATAGATGCAGATAACTTGGTATATGGCGCGGCGGCGCCGGCTGAGGCGCCGGAGACGGGCTGGTATTTCGCTGGGACGCCGGACTTGTGGCATGCGCCAGGCATTCAGTTACAGGATGAGGTCTGGCGGGTGGACCTCTCGGACTACGATGAAATACGTTTTTGGGTGCGCACTTCGGTGGCAGGTTATTCGCACGGCTTTTCTGTGCATGGTTGGTACATGGGGGGCAGTGTTACAGTGCCGATTGAGAACTATGTGGAAGGCGGTGTGCTGGATACCTATTGGCGTGAGGCCGTGATACCGATCGCTGATTTGATGGCGAATGGTTGCTCGCTTGGTTCAGTCGAATATTTGTATTTCGGCACCAGTGAATCAGACCATACCATTGAGATCGATGAAGTGTGGGCGGTGACCTCAGATGCGCCGGAGCCTCTCGCTTCGAGCAGCTTGATTGGTGAGGTGATTTGGGACGGCTCACGTGAGGATGAAAGCGATCCTTCCAATTTTAAATATGGAGTCCCCGTGGCCGATGCAAGTTTGGTGAGTGGTTGGTATTTTGAAGGTTCGCCCGATCCCTGGCATTCGCCTGGTATTAAGTTACGCGGCGATTATAAGCGCATGGATTTATCAGATGCGGAGGAGATTCGCTTTTGGATACGTTCTTCGCTAGCTGGAGTGACTCCCGAACTGTCGGCTTATGGCTGGCACATGGGAGGCAGCGCTTCGGTACCCATTGCGAATTATGTGACTGGGGGTAATATCGATGCCAATTGGCGCGAGGCTGTTGTGCCTGTTGCGGAGCTCAAAGCGAATGGCTGTTTAATGGATTCGATCGAGTATTTGTATTTTGGTAAAGGAGAGGCGAACCACACGGTCGATATTGCCAATGTGCGCTGCGTCGAGGCCGACTGGGCGCCACCTGTGGATGAGGGGGATGTCGATTCAGCGCCTCCAGTTCCTTACACTTCGGAGGCATGGCTACAGGACCTGGAGGGGAATGCGCCAATTGAGCGTCCGCTTTTCAGCGGGGTGGAGCAACTGTTGGTGCTCTCGAATAAGTGGGTGATCGTGGTGGTGGACCCATTCGATGACTTCGTCGCTCAAATGGATTTGTTAACGAGTGGCGAGTATTCGGAAACTATGGCTGATGTCGAAGATGCGATCGCTCGTGAGCATCAGACTGATGTTTGGGTGCATCGTGCGAAATTAGAAAAGATGCGCTGGGAGCATCTGGTGACTGCTCGTCAGAACGGGAGCGAGCCGCTGATGCCTAATACTGACTTTTACACCTTATCTAGCACTAATGATACATCCTATGCGGTCGATTTAGAGCCGAGTCGCGTGACAACCAGTTTGATCTCGAACGATGATTCGGTGAGTGCGGGATACGATGCGGTGCGGTATGGCATCTATGCATACATTGAAATGCCCCAGGCGATGCAGGATGGGAAGTCGTATACCATCACACTGGATGATGGAAAATACGTAAGCTTTGTCTTCGATGACGATGCCACCGTAGCGCGCAGCATTAAAATCAATCAGGTCGGCTATCAAGAAGGCAAGTCCTCCAATTATGCTTATGTCGGTGCTTACCTGCAGGAGTTTGGTCCGCTGCCTTTAGACCAGCTTACGAGCTTCGATGTGGTTGACTCGGGCACGGGGGCCGTTGTTTACCAAGGAAGTTTAGCGGATGGCAAAATTACGCTGCGTGATGATGCCTCATTGATGGATGCCAGCGATGACGATGATGGCTCTGAGCCGCGTCCTTCGATGAATGGTGAAAAGCTGTATCAACTCGACCTGACTGGACTCACTACGCCAGGCAACTACTACATCCGCGTGCCAGGCGTGGGTCGCTCTTGGCCGTTCCGCGTGAATGATGATGTTTATGGTGAGGCTTTTTATACCGCCATGCGTGGGCTCTATCATCAGCGTGCTTCTTTTGCCCTTGAAGCGCAATACACGGCGTGGACCCGTCCGCGCTATCACACCGATCCCATTTATGAATCACAAATGTTGCCGTATTGGGCGGACATGACGAAGGCGATCTTAGATAGCACGCAAAAGCCAGTCAGCTGGCCTCGTTTCGATATCATTGGGGCGACTACCGTGACCAGCCAAAGCACTACTGAGGTCGATGGCGGCTGGTACGATGCGGCGGATTACGATCGTAATCTGTATCACTACGTTTTGATCTTTGACCTGCTCAAACTCTACGAATTTGCGCCTGCGAAATACAGCGATGGGCAATTAAATATTCCAGAGTCTGGTAATGGTATACCCGATCTATTGGACGAGGTCGAATACGGCCTTCGTATTTGGAAGCATAGTCAGCGTGCGGATGGTGGGGTCTCTGGCATCGTGGAAACCTCGACACATCCCTCCATCGATGACGACACTGTGCTATGGAGCTTCGCTCAGCGCACTCGCTGGTCGAGCTTGATCTATGCCGCCGCAGCAGCTGAGCTGGCGCGCGCGCTGGAGCCCTTTGATGCTGCGTTGGCACAAACTTATGAGCTTTCGGCACTTTCCGCTTACGCCTATGGAGTCAATCCAGCCAACACGCTCAATAATCTGAGTATCGCAGCCGCCAGTAGCCGCGGGGAGGGGGATCCATACTCGCTGACTTTCACCGAGGAGGCGAATTTTAATGATAAATTCGAGCTTATGGCGCGTGTGCAGCTCTTTTTACTGAGTGAGGACGTTAACTACTTGGATGGAATCGAGGCACTCTATGCCAACTCGCCAGCACCTTACTCCTGGCCCTATACGGATCGCGATTTCTCGCCTTGGCTCTATTTTGACCTCGCATATCATCCATTGGTGACTGCCCAGACGAGCTATGTCTCTCCAGCCACGCAGGCCGCCGTTGCCGCAGATTTAATGAGTGCCGCCAATCGCTATGCCGCGATGAATGACAGTATGCCTTATCGTATGTCATGGCCGCGTCGTCAGGATTATTGGATGAGTTGGGGGGCGAGTGATATGACCAATCGCGCAAAGGTGATGCTGATCGGTAATCAAATCCAGCCTAGTAGCACTCTGGTACAGTCTTCAGAGTCCAACCTCGCCTACATGCTGGGAGCCAATCCTATGGGGATGAGCTGGACCACTGGTATCGGATTTGCCTACCCCGTCTCGATTCAGCACGAGAGCAGTATGACGGACGATATTCTGGATCCCTATCCAGGCATCACCATTTATGGCAACACATCCTCACACGTCTTTCCCGAGCTGAGAAACCGCGTCTATAAATATCCGACCGCTAAGGATAGTGATGGGGAGCCGCTATTTAAGAGTGATCATGCCGCCGATTTTGCGACATTCTATGAACTGCCTGAGCAATATCCCGTCTTCCGGCGCTGGGCTGCGCACCCTTCTTTGAACGTCACTCAGAACGAGTTCACGATTCACGAAACCAATAGCTCGACTATTTTTGTGCTTGGTATGCTGATGGAAGAGGGCTGGATGCCCAGTGAAAGCCTCAAGCAACGTGGCCCACGCAATGAAGAAGATTTATTTGGGTATTGGTATCTGCCATAGTTCTTGGCGAGGGATGCAGCAAGAGTATGTGCTCTAGCACTTGCTTGTTGGGCGACTACGCAGTAGGTTTTAGTGACATCAGTTGCTGCGAAGGCTGTGGAATAAACTACGGCGCTTTGTATTCCTAGTCACATGCCGAGCACTTTACAGACCATTCCATCGTTTCAAGACACGCTGGCCACCCAGCAGTTGACACTGACGCGCCAGTCACCGCGCGTGCTACAGATCAACACCGGTAAGATGTGTAATCTGACCTGTGTGCACTGCCATGTAAATGCTGGACCGCATCGCAAAGAGATCATGACGCTCGAAACCGTGGACCGTATCTTAGATTGGCTACGTTCCACCTCGATCGAAGTCGTTGACTTGACCGGCGGCACGCCTGAGATGATGCCGCACTTTCCGCATCTGGTCGAGGGCGTTCGTGAGATGGGGCGTGAGGTGATGGATCGTTGTAATTTAACCATCATCAATGAGCCAGGCTATGAGTGGGTGGCTGAGTTCCATGCCCAGCATGGCGTGCACATCGTGGCGTCGATGCCGTGCTATTGCCCTAAAAATGTAAATGCCCAGCGTGGTGAGGGTGTCTTCGACTCCAGCATACAAGCCTTGCAAACATTAAATGCGCTCGGCTATGGCATAGATCCCCGTCTAAAATTGGACTTGGTCTTTAATCCCAATGGCGCGCAATTGCCTCCAGAGCAAGCAGAGCTGGAGGCTGACTACAAGCGAGAGTTAAAAGAGCACTTCGACATCGTTTTTAATCAGCTCTTTGCCATTACCAACATGCCGATCGCTCGTTTTACCTCTTATTTGAAACGGCAGGGCAGCTATCAGGCTTATATGCAATTGCTGCTAGACAATTTTAATCCCGCCTCGATCGAGGGCTTGATGTGCCGCGATACGATTAGTGTTGGCTGGGAGGGCGACCTGTTTGATTGCGATTTTAATCAACAGCTAGGCATGCAACATGGGGAGAAGGCAGCACCGGAGCGTTTGTGGGAGCTTGATTTAAATGATTGGGTCCAGCGGCCCATACAACTCGGGTCGCACTGCTATGGTTGCACAGCCGGTCAAGGGTCCAGCTGTGGTGGAGCCACCGTGTGAAAGTAATCGCATTTGAATATACCAAAGCGCGCATGAAGCTCATTCCCGAAAGGGCGGCCTCATGCGCGCGTAGTGAAGTGCTTCTGTGGCTCGATTTACTTACTTTCTGCGACGCTGTAGCATCGTAAATGCGATGACTGCTCCGCCGAGTAGTAGACCAGCCGTGCTCGGCTCAGGCACGGGGATGGTTTCAGCTTCCACGAAGGGTGCAATCACACTGGGGTCGCGAAACTCAAAGATGAAGAGTGCATTGCCGTCCGTAGATTGTTTGCCCACGGCTATTTGCTGCGAGCCACTGCCGTTGCTGGTGAAGGAAACAGCAGTTTCTGGGTTATCGACATTTGTATCTGCTCCATCGTCGGTAAACGCAATGCTGGTGCCATTGTCTGTCGCAGTCAGCTGCGATGTTTTTTCTAAAGTATAATCAGCTACATCCTCCTTGGCGACGGTAACGATTTGTTGAAAGTCGATATCGAGGGTTGTGTAATTGATGGTATCAGTAAATGCAGATGAAGACTCTGTTTCTGCGCCACCTACGAAAGAGCCGAATGTATACCAATCAAACTGCAGTGTTACAGTGCCGACTCCGCCATTTATAGTGGCTAATACGGAGAGCGTACCTGTATCTGTGAGGCCTTGGCTGTTGACTGTTTGCCCGATCATTAAGTTCGATCCGACGTTTCCATTGTCTGAGAGGTAAGTGACTTTCAGCTGTGCGTAGTCCGAGGTCACATTATCGAATTCGTCTCGAGTCTGGATGTCGAATACCGCATAGTCGCCGACTGCAGTCTCATTTGAATAATTCGCAGTCGAGCCGCTACCGCTTACTGTGGTGGAATCGCCAATATGCACTTGCTCACTGGAGATCTCATAGTTTAGGGCAGCGTGTGCTGTCGTGAACGCCAGTAATGGCGCAGAGAAATACGAGATTGTTTTGGTAGGCACTGACATAATTTTTTCTAATATTTGATATAATCTATATCAGTGAGTCAGTATCACGCATTCAATGCGCTTACTGTCAATGTTTATTAGGGTTTATTCGCGTTAATAAATACGTTTGCAGTGTTTATATTTTGCGGTGGATGCGTATGATTGCCTGCGTTTTCTCGTGAGTATGACTCTCAGGGGCTCCTATTGACGGGTTGACCTGTGTGCTTGGTATGTGCAAGCTGTCGTTTGTGTTGAAAAACGAAGTGCAGGAAATTCAGGGACTCTACGGGCCGTTTAGCTTGTCGGAACGTGTCTTGCAGAAGATATGGTTGCGGGGGGATTACGATGCCAGCGATTTGTCGACAGGCTCGGGCAAGCTGCTGCGAGTGGTGGATCCCGGGCGCTGGAATCTACTGGAAGGGCCGGACTTCTTGGAGGCACAACTGGAGCTGGACGGTGAATTGGTGGTGGGAGATGTTGAGGTGCACTTTTACGAGTCGGATTGGCACTTACATGCGCATGGCTCGAACCCTAACTTTAATGATGTGCGCTTGCATGTCGTACTCTATGCCGATCCATCGTCCATTCCGGTGCTCACCGCGCAAGGGCGGCGCCCGGAGGTGGTTCATTTGTTACCATGTTTAGAGCGAGATCTGGAAGATTTTGCAGTGGACGATGCCTTATTAGAGCTGGAGCAAGTGGAAGATACGGAGTGGATGCTTAAATTCATGCAGCAGCCGCTCGAGCGTAGGCGTGCGATTTTGGCCGAAGGGGCCGAGGCGCGTTGGGCGCGCAAGCTAGGTTTCGCTCAGAAGCGCCTCGCGGGGGCATCTTGGACGGAGGCCTGTCATCAATACTGTATGGAGGTTTTGGGCTATGCACGCAATCGTGCCCCGATGTCGCGTCTGGCGTTGATCTATTCGATCGATGATTTTGCGAGCGGGCGGGTCGAGCCTGAGCGAGCCTTTGAGCTGGAACGTGGCAGTTGGCGTCTAAGCGGACTGCGTCCCGCCAATCAGCCGAAGCATCGCTTGGCGCAGTATGCGGCGATCTGTCAGGCGCAGCCCGGTTGGCCCGAGCGCTTGCGCGATCTCCTGGTGACTTGTGGTCCTGTGGGGGATGGCTTGTCGGGAGCTGCTTTTCGCCGAAAGCAGGGCGTGGCACGTTTAATGGAGCGTATTTCGACGGATGTGTTTTCTGGTAGAATTAGCTCTAGACGTTTAAATACACTGATTTGCGATGCTTTGTTCCCGTTGGCACAGGCGGCAGCAGTGGCCGATTGGGCGCCTTATTGGATGCATTGGCCCGCGGGCGATGCGCCGGATGCCTTGCATCGTTTTTTGAAACAAGCGCAAGTGATCGATCGTACGGAGCCATTTTCAAATGGGCAGGTGCAGGGTGGATTGCACTTACTGATTCATAATTAATACATTTTCAGTTTAAAAACGTTGATTTAAGGATCTCTATTTGGATTTCTGATTTTAATACAGCGTCGGTCGTGCCTAAGGATCGACGTGCACAGTGGTGCCTATTTCGACCAGACCAAGCAGGGTTTGCGCATTCCAGTTGGCGAGGCGGAAACAGCCGCTGGATTCGGTGCGGCCCACTTTTTCCGGCTCGGGCGTGCCGTGGATGCCATAGCTGGGCAGGTTGAGGCCGATCCAAGTGCTGCCGACTGGATTATTAGGGCCGGGCTGTATTATAAATTTTTGCGTGATGCCTTCGTTTGCAGCAGTACTGCTCAATATGGCAGGGTTGAAGGTGTAGTTGGGGTTTTTTACGCGCACCTTGACGCGTAGCGCCCCACTGGGGCGCTTGTCCACACGCCGAGCGATGCTGACTGGGCAATGGAAGACGATGCGTCCTTGCGGGCTGATGGCTTGTAAGGTGCGGGCTGAGAGTGAAATTTGTAGATGGCTTACTGGCTGGTAGATTTGCAGTGGGGGCATGTGGGGAACGAGGACCTCTTGCCCCGCTTGCAGCTGATTGAAGTCTAGAGCAGGGTTGAGTTGCTGGATCAGGTCGGGGTGGCTCATGCAGGTTTCGGCCAGCATTTCGAGTATCGAGTGGTAGGCCATGCGCTCACGAGTGCCGCGTTCTTTCCAACTGGCAGGAGCAGGATCGATACGAGCGAAGTCTGCGGCAGAGAGAGTGACTCGAGCGTAGAGGGGTTCGGCGATCTTGAGTGTCGCTTGGGTGGCGAGATCAAACTCTCCGCTGGGGTGTAATTGGTGTGCGGTTTGATATGCGCTCAGTGCTTGGCGTGTTTGAGTGCCGATTGAGCCATCGATGGAGCCGGGAGAGAAGCCGCTACGTGCGAGTGCCATCTGCAGTTCCAATGCATTGGTGATCGCGCGGCCGACCACTGGTTCGGGCGCTGGTGTCGCGATGGGCGCGAGTTGTGGTGATTCCTTAACGGATGTGGCTGCGGAGGCAGCCGTCTCTGGGGCGGTCGCAGTCTGAGTTGTGAGGGGCTCGGCTGCTTGCTTGGATTCGGCAATCGTCTCGCTTGCGGGCTCGTTCTCGACCGCGGCTGAGGGAAAGGCCGCCGAATGAGGCAGCCAGCGATCGGCTGCGTAGGCTAAGATCGCGAGACATCCGAGGCTCAGTAGCAGTCGGAGCGCGACGTGTAAGGCTTGGCGGGTGGTGCTCAGAGTGCTGCGTGGGCCTTGCGGAGATTAAATGTGATACTCAGTGAGTGGCTCAGGGTCGAGAATCGTGGTCTCTGGCATGCGCGAGGTGAGCTCTTGCGAAAACCAGTCACGAGCGTTTTGGTCCCCGTGGGTGAGCACAATCGCGCGCGCATCGCTCTGTTCCGCATAAGCGAGTAGCTCGCTGCGGTCGGCGTGGCCGCTGAGGTCGAATTGATCGATGCTGGCTCGGATCGGGGCGCTGTAGTCGAGCGCATCAAAAAAGAAGCTCGCTTCGTCGCGTTCTGCCAAAAGTTGGCCACCGGGCGAGTCGGGGTCGCAATAGCCGACAAAACAGAGGCCGTTGTTGGGATGTGGCAGTAGCGAAGCGGCAATCTTATAGGACGGCGTGTGCTCGACCATCATGCCGCTACTGACCAGGTAGATTCCTTTGCGTGGTAGGTCACGACCAGGTCGCATATTTAAATCGACGGCGCGCACGTCCATCTTTTCGAGCATTTTAAGATCGAAATCGACCAGATTGGTCTGTTTGCGAATTTTATCGAAATACTCACAGATCGCCATGCCCAAGCCCGCGGCGTGGATGGGGCACTGCGGTAGACGGCCCGCATTGCGAGCGTCGTAGATGATTCGAAATAGTTCTTGCATGCGACCTAGGGCGAATACGGGGATCAGGCAGCTACCTCCTCGCTCCAGAGTGCTCGCGATTTGTTCGATCAGGCGATCGATTTCCGATTCGCGTGTTTTTTTGCATTCGCGGTCATTGGCGCCACGGGTGGTTTCCAGCACCAGCGTGTCGACGGGGCCCATCGGAAGCTCTGCGCCGGGTAAGGTGCGTTGTGCGTCGAAGAGCACATCACCGGAAAAGACAACACGGCGATCTTGGTAGATGAGTTCGACTGCCGCCGCCCCGGCGACGTGGCCCGAGCAGTGGAGGATGACTTCAACTTGATCTTTGCCCTTGGTGTAGATTTCGCCGCGTCCGAAACGTTGGATGGTCAGCTGTTTGGTAAATTGCGCGACATCACGGTGTAAAAAGAGTGGATATTCGGCGATGCCATGCTCTTCGCGTTGCCGCTTCATTACATTGATGGAATTGCGCAGCATGCGCGGAGCCAGTGTGACATTGGGCGCGGCGGTGATGACTGGAGTCTTTGGATTGTGGGCCGTCACAATCGGCATCGAGCCTAGGTGGTCGAGGTGACAGTGGGTCAGGATGATCAGATCGAGGTCAAGGTTTTCGATCGGTTCGAAATCGGGCAGGGCGTCGTAGCCGAGTTTTTTCGGGTGCAGGCCGGAATCGATCAAGATATTAAAGTCGCCAAGCTGTACGAACATCGAGTTCGCGCCAATTTCGCCGTGTCGGTTGAGGTCGGTCAGCTTCATAATTCGTTTGAGGGCATTATTTTCATATATATTTAAGGGGGGGGCACAGCGACGGGGCCGTTGCGGATGATCTCATAGTAAAATCCGCTGGCCCTGCCTCGGCTGCAGTCACAATGTGTTCTGTGCTTGCAGCGAGTGAACTTAGGCAGGTATGCGACTTTATATTGGTCGGCGATAGGCATTGCTCCAAGCTAAAGAACATTCATTAACTAGCAACGTAACAAGTAAAGTGTAATCTCCAAGAGCGAAAATTCAGATGTCTCCGCACAGTTCAGCGAAAAAAATTACCTGGGTCGGCTTATTGCTGAACTTGCTACTCGGCTGCGTGAAAGTGCTCGGCGGTTGGTTGCTACAGTCGAAGGCCCTGCTGGCCGATGGGGCGCACAGCTTGCTGGACCTGCTGACCGATGTGGCGGTGCTGGTGGGACTTTCGCTGGCTAATAAGCCGGAGGATGAGAATCATCTCTACGGACACCACAAGTTTGCCAGTTTTGCTAAGTTCGCCGTGGGAGGCATGTTGCTACTGTTTTCGCTGGGCTTGGTGATCACTGCCTTGCTCGATTACCGCAGCGGAGGCGTGGGGCGCCCACAAGCGGGGGAAGCCGTCGTACTGGCGCTGATTTCACTCGTGCTGAAAGAGGCGCTCTTCTGGTGGACGCGTGGGGTGGCACGACGCTTGAAGTCTGATTTATTGATGGCCAACGCCTGGCATCACCGTATGGACAGCATTTCTTCGCTCGGTGTGGCGGCTGCTTTGGTCGGCGTCTGGCTGGGAGGCGAGAGCTGGGCCTTCCTGGATGGCGTGGTCACTTTGGTGCTTGGTTGTTATTTGATCTTTGAGTCCAGTAAGATTTTTCTGCGAGCGTGTGCCGATTTGCTCGATGCGGCGCCTGAGCGCGAAATCATAGAAGATTTACGCGAGCACATTTTGCCGACCCCCGGAGCCATTGCTTACCATGACTTTCGGGTGCGCCGCGTGGGGGATCTCTACGAAGTCGATTTGCATTTACAGGTAGATCCTGAGATTACTGTCGTGGCCGGGCATGCGATTGCGCGCTCGGTAAAGCGGCGAATGGTAGAAAAACATCCAGAGGTTTCTAAGGTTTTGGTGCATGTGGAACCTGCGAATAGAGAACATATTATGAATCGTGGTCTCTCAGGCTTGGACGGTTCGGAAGATAAAAGCGCCCCAGTTCAGGAAATATAGCTTGTCTGCGCATGCGTAACCGAATTGAAACGTAAGCTCTCGCAACCTCTCAACTAGCCACTTTCAGCGACTGTCTTTTCCTCTTATGAGCGATTTTTTAAAGCACGAATGCGGGATCGCAATGATCCGCCTTTTGAAGCCTATTTCTTATTACCAAGAGAAGTATAATACGCCTCTATACGGTTTTAATCAGCTGTTCTTGCTGATGGAGAAACAACACAATCGCGGCCAAGACGGCGCGGGCATCGGCTGTGTGAAGCTTGATGTCGCCCCCGGCCAGCCTTATATGGCGCGCGAGCGTACGATTAAACAAAACTCCTTGGCACGCATTTTTAAGGGGCAACTCAAGGCCTACCAAAAGATGGTGGATAAGGGCGTGATCCACCCTGAATTTCCTCAGACGGTCAAAGATAACTTCGATTATGGTGGCGAGATTCTGCTAGGCCACCTGCGCTATGGCACCTCGGGAGTGTATTCTTCAAATAGCTGCCACCCCTACGTGCGCCAGTCGAATTGGCCGACCAAGAATTTAATGTTGGCAGGTAATTTTACCATTACCAACGAAAAGGACCTCAACGCCGACCTGATCAATCGTGGCCAACACCCGATCTTCGGTACCGACACGCAAGCTGTCTTGGAAGAAGTCGGCTTCCATCTCGACGAAGCACACGATGCCATCTACCACAAGATGCGTGATCAAAATGTCGAAGGCACCAAGATCCCTCGCATCATTAGTGAGCAGCTGGATCCGATTCGTATTTTGAGAAATGCCGCTTCCAATTGGGACGGCGGCTACGCGA
Source organism: Thalassobacterium maritimum (assembly GCF_031127805.1). Classification (NCBI taxonomy): domain Bacteria; kingdom Pseudomonadati; phylum Verrucomicrobiota; class Opitutia; order Puniceicoccales; family Coraliomargaritaceae; genus Thalassobacterium; species Thalassobacterium maritimum. The sequence goes on from NZ_JARXHW010000026.1 coordinate 29,428, forward strand.
TTGCCGGGTTGATTGGTAATGGTGACAGCTTCGTGATGCGGGACCCGCAGGGCATTCGCCCTTGCTTCTATTTCCAGAACGATGAAGTCATCGCCTTCGCCTCTGAGCGCGTGGCTTTGATGACAATTTTTGATCAACCGATCGAGAATGTGCGCGAAGTCGAGCCCGGCTGTGCCATGGTGGTGAAGAGTGACGGCAAGATTTACAGCGAACGTTTCACCGAGCCGCGCCCCATCACACCTTGTTCTTTCGAGCGTATTTACTTCTCACGTGGTAACGACGCCGACATTTACGCAGAGCGCAAAGCACTCGGTGGTGCCTTGCTCGAGCAAGTCGTTAAAGCGATTGATAATAATTTCGCAGACAGCGTCTTTAGCTTCGTTCCCAATACCGCTGAGGTCGCTTATTACGGCTTGTTGGATTCAGTCCGCCTGCATCGTCGTAAAGAAGTGCGCGACTCGCTGTTGGCGGCGCAAGAAAACGGCACACTGGATGCAAAATTGATCGACGAGCTGATCATGGGCAACTGGCCGCGTGGGGAAAAGATCGCGCACAAGGACATCAAGCTGCGCACCTTTATTTCGCAAGAAGAAGGCCGCGCCAAGCTCGTCTCCCACGTTTACGATATCACATACGGGATCGTCGAAAAGAAGGACTGCTTGGTCTGCATCGATGACTCTATCGTCCGCGGCACCACGCTCAAGGAGTCGATTCTTAAGATCCTTAGTCGCACTCAGCCGCGCAAAATCGTGGTTGCATCCACCGCGCCGCAGATTCGCTATCCCGACTGTTACGGCATCGACATGTCCGAACTCGGTAAGTTCATCGCCTTCAAGGCCACTGTTGAATTACTGAAAGACGACGGCTGCTCGCATTTATTGCAAGAAGTGTATGTTGACTGTATCGCACAGGCCGACAAGCCCTCCAGCGAAATGGTCAATCACGTCAAGCGCATCTACGAGCGCTACAGCGACGAGCAAATTTCCGCTAAGATCGCGGAATTAGTGTATCCCAAGAATGTGCCTTGGACCGGCGAGCTCGAGATCGTCTTCCTGCCGGTGGACAAGATGCGCGAAGCGCTCCCAAACAATAATGGGGATTGGTATTTTACTGGAGATTATCCAACTCCCGGTGGCACTGCGACCGTGAACAAAGCCTTTATTAACTACTTCGAAAACAAGACTGGCCGCGCTTACTAGGCGCGGTCTCGTCGCTGGCTAGGCTTTGCGCTTAGTGCGCAAAGCCAGTCCGAGCGGCGGAGTTTTCACGGCTAGGCTTGCACCGGAGGGTTGCAGATTTGATACACTTGGCGCAGTGGCTCCCAATTGGGGTCTTCTTCGACGTGTAACTGAATCGGGAGCGTGGGCACACCTGCGAGGGCTTGATTGATGCGTTGGCTGACTTCGTCGGCATCCGAGAAGTAGAAGTGCCACTCGCGGCTGCCACGGGTGGTGTAGACAAAGGCGAGGACGGCTAGACGGTCGGGGTCGAGTGAGTCTAACAAGAGTTTTTCGAAGTCCTTCATGTCCGCGCTCTGCGTGTCTGTGGGCATGCCGTCGGCATCTCCGGGGCTGAAGTCCCAGGTAATTGTGAGTCGGCGAGGGTAGTTTTCGTCGGCTAAAAATTTCTGTAGACTGGGCCGAAAGCGCAGGAGGCTGGCTTGCTCAGGATTCTTACCTTTGGCGATATTCCATGCATCTGTTTGGGCGGCGGCTATTTTCATGGTGAGATTTCGTATCTGTCAGAGTGTTGTGTGTAGAGTCGAATGAATGAACAGAGTGGATCGTTTTCAATGGGGCGTGACAAGGTTTCGGATACAGATATTTATTATACTATGTTGAGTGCGGAAATAAAAATAATTTTTCAAGATGTGGACGGCTGCCTAAACCCAGAAGATGGTGAGGGCTTCGGCGTGGCGGTTGATTGGCAGCCCTCTACGCGTCAAATTGCCATGTTGCAGGCGATTGACGCTGCGGTGGAGGCCTCTTCGCTCACACATTTCGTGATCAATACGGGGCGCCCATGGGCCTTGGTGCGGAATTTGGTGCAGCATTTTAAGTCGTCGAAGGCGCGCTATTTTTTGCTCGAGCATGCCTGCGTGCTCTACGATCGAGAACGTGCTGCTTTTATCAATTGTGCCCAGCTGGCTGCCTCACATGACTTACCCGAACTGGCGAGCCGCTACCGCAATATCGAGATTATTGAGACACTCTTTGATTGGTACCGCCATCGTGGACAGGCTTTGTTGGAGGCTCATTATCGGGCGGACCTTACGCCTGTAGAGAAAATCGGAAATTTGTCCTTCGTGATACCAGAGGGCGTCGACGGCGCAGAAATGCTGACTCGTATCGAGGCACTCGCTCGCGAGGAATTAGAAGGGGCGCAGGTGGACCAGTTGGACTTTTTACGTTCGGATCGCTACATCGATATTTTGCCAGGCATTCATAAGTTGGATGGCATACATTTACTCACGGCTCATTTGGGGCTGAGCTTGGATCAGGCCCTCGCGGTGGGGGACTTTTTAAACGATCTGCCTGTTTTTGAATCTTTTAGTCGAGTGATGTGCCCTGTAAATGCGCATCCGCAGATCAAAGAGCTGACGCGTGCAAAAGGTGCTGGGGGGCATGTGAGTCGGTTGCCTTATGGGGCTGCATTGCTCGAATTGCTGAAGCCTGTGTCCACTGCGGGGGATTCGGGCGCCTAAACTTACAGTTCGCGTGAGCCGACATACACACGAGTGACGCGTTTGGTCACGGAGCAGAGGGTTTCCCAAGGGATGGTCTGTGCCTGTTCGCTGAACTCAGTAGTCGTGATCTCGTGTGCACCGTCTTTGCCGATCAGCACGACTGGATCTCCGATTTGTGCGCTGGGGCAGTCGGTGACATCGACGATCGTTTGATCCATGGTGACGCGGCCCAGGATCGGGCAGCGCTGTGCATGGATCAGCACGCTGCCGCGATTACTGAGCTCCAGGGGCACACCGTCGCCATAGCCCGCTGTGAGCACCGCGATGCGTGAGTCACGCTTGAGTTGATGCGTGCGTGCGTAGCTGATGTCGGTGCCGCCGGGCAAGTCCTTGATCAGACCTATGCGGGTGTGGAAGCTGAAAATGGGCTCGACGGCCACTCGGCCTAGTGCGGATTTTGGATAGGGCGGCACGCCAAATTGCAGTAGTCCGATGCGCACCGCATTGTAGGGGCTGTCATTACTGAGCGTGTCGATGCCCGCCGAGTTGTCGGCATGGATCAGTAGTGACTCCGCTAAGCCTCGCTCTGATTGTAGGGCTCGTAAAAAGCGTTCGCGTTGCACTTCGGTAAATTGAGTATCACTGTCGGCGCTGGAAAAATGAGTGTAGACGCCTTCGAGCTGGAGCGCGGGCATGGCCTGTATTTGTGTCAATAGGGCCGGTGCATCGCGGTGCCAGATACCGAGGCGCCCCATGCCGGTATCGATTTTGAGGTGCACTTTGATACGGCAGCCATTGGCTTGCCCCAGTGCATTGAGACGCTCGCACTCGCCGAGGGTGCTGACGGTGGCGGTGAGATCATACTCGACCACGAAGTGGTCCTCCTGCGGCAGTAGCGGGCTCAGCACTAGTATCGGCCAACCGGCGCCCATGTGGCGTATGTCGGCGGCTTCAGTCACATTGGCCACTGCGAAACAGTCGACTCCGCTTTGCATCAAGCGACGCACAATTTGTGGCATGCCATGGCCGTAGGCGTCGGCTTTGACCACGGCCACGTAGCGCATGCGCGCAGGCAGCGCAGCTTGTATGCGCTTCAAGTTACGCTCAAAGGCCGCGAGGTCGATTTCCGCCCAGCAGCGTAGAGGGGAGGTGGTGGCTGTGCTCACTTTTTTCTGAGGAGGTGAAGATCAGGCCTGTGCCCGGTGGCGGGTCGGTGTCCATTTCTGAAAGGTATTGATACCGGAGCTGTAAAGCTCCACGCTTTCGCTTGCTTGCAGTAGGCCGGGCTCTGTGCGAACCGAGCTGAGTTGAGCGGGCCGGTAACTCAAGGTTTGCGCCCGAGCGGGCGGGCTTTGCCAACCTTTACGCTGGGGCAAGTGGAAGAGTGGCCCCGTCCAAGCGGCTAGGCCTGCATCGTCGATCACTTCGCTGCTGCCGACCTGGCCGTCGCGAATGTAGAGTGCGTTCCATGCGCCCTTTTTCCAATCGGCTACAATGAGGGCGTCTTGCAGTTCTGGCTGGGCGTGGCATAAGGCGTGCGCGATCAGCTGTAGGCTGTTGTATTTATATAGCTTAGCCGAGGCTGGGTAGAGGCGCGTCCATGTTTCGATCGCCATGGCGCAGAGGCGCAGTCCCAAGACCGAGCCGGGGCCCTCACAGTAAATGTAACGATCGATGTCGGCCAAGCTAAGCTTGGCCTCAGCTAAACTCTGCTCGATCGCGGGAAACAATTCTTCCAAGGGCGTGCCGGGGCGGTCGATCGTGGCCAGCCATTGATCTTGGGAGTTGAGCAGCCCCGCAAATACCGAGCTGCCGGAGCCGTCGATCACGAGGGAGATGTGGTCTTCTTGCATATAGATAGTCGTAGTGTGCACGGCGACGTGTGCCAGCGAAATATTTCAAGAACTTTCTTTGAGTCTATTACGGATATATAGGTCGACCGTCATTTGTGGCTTGATAATACTATAGGGGGGTATAGTATTTAGGAATGGGACATTTACACGGAGATAACAAGAAGTTGGTCGCGCGGGTGCGTCGTTTGAAAGGACAGTTGGAAGGCGTGGAGCGAATGCTGACTGAGCAGGAAGACTGCTATACGGTGTTACAAAGTGTCGCGGCCTGCCGAGGGGCATTGAATTCGCTGACCCGCGAGTTGATTCACGAGCATATTGAGCATCATTTGCTCGGTGCAGAAGGCGCTACGGATTCGGTGCGTGAAGCTTCGAAGGAGGTGCAGGCGATCATTAACAGCTATTTAAAATAGGGGAGTATTATGGGGAAGATCGATATTACGAAATGGCAGCATAGTCATAGTTTTGGACAAGAAGTTCGTAAAGAGGGGGAGTCGCGCACTTTGTGGGTGATTGCTATTACTGCGCTGATGATGGTCATTGAGATCGCAGCTGGCATGGCTTTTGGCTCGATGGCATTGTTAGCGGATGGCTTGCACATGGCCTCGCACACCGCGGCTTTGGGTATCACTGCCTTTGCCTACATTTATGCGCGCAAATATGCGCATGATACACGCTTCAGTTTCGGCACTGGCAAAGTGAATGCCTTGGGGGGATTCACCGGGGCTTTGCTGCTCGCTGTCTTTGCCCTTGTGATGGCTTGGGAGAGTGTGGAGCGATTATTGAATCCAACTGAGATCGTATTCAATTCTGCCATTGCGGTGGCGATCATTGGATTAATCGTGAATGGGGTTTCCGTTTTTATCCTGGGGGCCGACCATGATCACGGTCATGATCATTCACACAGCCATGAGCACCATCACGAGCACGAGCATGGACATGGCGATCATCACCATCATGATCATGGGCATCATCACGATCACAATTTGCGGTCTGCGTATCTACATGTTTTGGCGGACGCTTTGACCTCCTTGACGGCAATCATTGCACTTTTAGCGGCAAAGTACTTTGGGTGGATCTGGATGGACCCGTTGATGGGAATCGTCGGCTCCTTGCTCGTTGCTAAATGGTCGGTCGGTTTACTAAAACAGACGAGTCAAGTTCTACTCGACTATCAAGCATCGGAGACCCTTATAAGTGAGGTCAGGCGCGCAATTGAAGGTGATGAACATAGCCAGATCAGCGATTTGCATGTGTGGTTAATTGGGCCCAATCGTTATAGCGTAATCGTAGCACTCGTGTCGGAGACTCCGGATTCGGTTGCTGCTTACCGTAGTCGTTTAGATCCCGACAAATTTAGTCATGTGACGGTTCAAGTGGATCGACTGTAGCTCGAGCTCACTGTGATGGCACCTTGGCTGCAGTTGGGGAGGGCTCAGAACCGCGGATGAGGTGTATTGTGTCGCTTACTGGCGTTCGCGGCAGATATTACACAGGCAAATCATGTCCTTGCCGACGGATTTGTAGCGGAAGTCGCGCTCCGGGGCACTTTGATCGCTTGCCCCGCACTCTTCGCAGGTGTGGAGTGCCGTGTGGGCGCGTTCTTTGCGTTCACCTTCAAACTTGGCTCTACGCTGACGGGTTTCGAGTGATTGTTGCAGCATGCCCTTGAAAAAGAGTAGGTATGCGAGGTAGGGGGCTAGGAATGCGATCCGGTGCCCCAGTGAGGGCAATGCTAAGACGGCGAAGAAGCCGAAGCCGACGATGATCCATGCCAGCCATTTAACCTTCACGGGGATGACAAACATCATCAGGAATTGGATGTTGGGGTTGAGTGTGGCGAAGGCGAGAAAGAGGCTATAGTAGAGAAAGCGGGGCGCGACATAGAGTGTCGCGGCCGGGGAAATGAGTTGTCCGATAAAGGCGCCTGCAATGGCTAATACAATACAGGTAAGCAGGAAGACATTGAGTCGGAAGGTGCCCCATTGTGCTTCGAGATTTTGGCTCATCATCCATAGTATATACCAGAAGAAGGCTAGGAATATCGCCTGGAAGGCGGTGGCCGGGACGAAGGGCGGGGTGATCAAAAAAGAGAGTAAGCGCCACCACTCGCCGGCAAAGACGGCTTTGGGCACTAGCAATAGGCCTTCAAACTCTAGGCGCCCGGTGAGCATACCGGCATAGATTATGAGCTGCGCGACGATTAGCGTCATCACAACATTCGGCACGGCAAGTATACCGAGGCGCTTTTCCAGCTTATCCAACATTTTCATAGGCGGCTACCCTTACAAGCTCGGCGCTGGATGCAACTCGATCATGGGCAATTCCCATATTTTTTCGTCGTGACCGTTTTGCTGGAAGGCAGTGGCCCAGTTGCGGGTGAGGCTGCCGAGTGTCATGAGCTGGGCAGGTTGCCAGCCGCGTTCGTCGATTTTACGCACTAGAAAGCGAGCGCCGCCTTTTGGGGGGCGGGTGACAAAGAGGTAGGCTTGGGTGTCTCCGGACTGGCTGAGTGGGATGAATACGGCGGGGGCGCGTTCGAAGGCGAGCTCGAGTATCATGCGTCCATCGTCGCGCGCGGTATCACGGGCGAAGCGTGCATTATCGCGCGCATCGCGGCGGCTGCACCAGACGAGCTCGTGTGCTTGATTCGCACGGGCGAGGCGTTGCTGCAGCATCAGGAAGTTGCCATCAAATTGGGGCACGATGCTTTGTATTTTTTGAATAAAGTCTTCGCTGGCGCTGGGCGCCTCAGCTGGAGCTTCGATCAAAACGATGCCGTAGCCTTCCTGGGCGGTTTGTTGATAGGATTTTTCAAATACCTGGCCCCATGGGTTGTGGAATTTGAGTTCCTTATGGCGATCATTGTAGCCTACGATCACACAGCCGTGGCCCATCGAGCCGAAGACATTTGGGCGAAAGGAGATGTAAATGGGGCCTGTGTGGGCGAGGCTTTTTCGGATCTCTGGTAGGGCGTGTTGGTAAAAGTCTGCTGAGCCTTCCCAGCGCAGGGTTTCTCCGCTAAAGCCGAGTTTTTGCATGGCGAGCAGCATGTCGCTGGGGTAGGTGCCTTGATTGTTGGCAGACATGGCAGAAGAGAGCTCGGCCACTTGGTCTTGGTCAGTCTTGATACCATGGAATTGGGCAATCATCGCGGCTGAAGCGGGCACGCAGTAGTTGCCCTTTTGCCGGATCATGGGCACTTTTTTGAGTTCGACTCGATCGGGCAGTTCATTGTCGTTACCTGTTGCGTAGGCGCATGTGGCGCTCAACAACAGCAGCAGAATACGATTGAAGTGTTTCACGTCGGGGCGTGGCGAAATTAAGGAGCGAGCAGGGCGACGCTGTCGTGCAGAGTGAGCACGCGCGCGAGAGTGTATTCAAATACGCGGGTGTCACCATGGCGTGCCACCCATTCGAAGTGCGGTTTGGCTTGTTCTGGCTGGTGATTTGCACGTAGCTTGAGGCCAATGTAGGTGTGCGCCTCAGTCTCTTGCGCGGTGTCCATTACGTAGCTAATGAGTTCGGCGGCGTCGATGCTGTCGTTCAAGTAGTCGACCACTGGGGCGGGCCAGTGGTTGAGTGGCTTGTTTTGTACTGCATACTTAAGGGAGTTCTGCGCCTGCTGCACTTCGCCGGTTTCGAGGTATGAGAAGTAGGCGATCAGCTGCGGGTAAACGGAGCTCTCGTTTTTCTTGTTATACATCAAAGTGGCCGTCTTCGCGGAGAGCGCTGCTTGAGAGAAATCGCCCCGGCACATTTGTGTCCATGCGAGTGTTTCGTAAAAGAAGCCATTGATGGGCTGTTCGGAAGTGGCTTGTTCGAAGGATCGGAGTGCGGTGTCGAAATCTTCCATATTGAAGGCGGCGAGCCCGCGGCCATTCCAAGCGAAAGCGTGGCGTGGGTGAGTTTGCACGATCGCGTCGTAGGAGGCAAATGCCTCGTTGTGGCGCTCCGACTCCGCGTAGATCATGGCTTGGCCCAGCAGCGCGGCAAGATCTTGATGGTCGATGAGGAGGGCCTGCTGAAAGTGTTCTAGTGCACCGTCGGAATCGCCGGATTGTAAGAGCTGATAGGCTTCAGTCACCAGTGCGTTGGGGCTGCTCTGTGAGACTTGGCTGCTCGAGGTGGTTCCGGTTTGTGTGTTTGTTGCGATGGCCGCATCTTCCAGGTCTTCCAGTTTTTGGGAACTCTCGCCACTGCTTTGAGCGCCTACCGGTAGCGTCAATATACTGAGGAGTAGCAGTTGAAAGCTCTGTCTTCTAAAGAAATTATTGATTCGAGTGATTGCCATCATGCTACAGCGTAGACTGTTCGCTGTTAGACACAATGTCAATTTGAGGCGTAGTTTGTTCCGTTTTTGCGGCTTTTTGCAGTAAGTGGTTGAAGCGGTCGATGGTGGCGGACCAAGGGTAATTGATGGCTGTGGCGCGAGCGGCGGTGCGGATGGGGGGCATCTTGGACTGTTCTTGGATCACGGATTCGGTGCATTGAATAAAGGCCTGGCGGTCGGCTAATGACACTAAATGTCCATTGGACCCGGACTGGATGAACTGTTTGCCGGCAGCGTAATCATAGGTGATGACCGCGAGTCCGCTGGCCATGGCTTCGATCACGACGTTGCCGAAGGTTTCGCTGGTGCTGGCAAAAATAAAGATGTCGGCGGAGGCGTAATGGCGTGCGAGGTCCTCATCATAACGCATGCCTGCAAAATGCACCTCGGGCCACTGGCGTTCCAATTTCTTGCGCACGGGCCCATCGCCCACGACCACCATCTTGAGCTCGGGGCAATGCTTGCGTGCGGCTGCCCATGCTTCGAGTGTGAGCGGAATGTCCTTTTCGGCGGCGACTCGGCCCACATAGAGCGCAACCGGGCTGTGGGCTGCGGCGCCCCAGCTGCGACGCAGTTCGGGGTCGCGCTTGTCGGGGCTAAACAGCACGGTGTCCGCGCCACGGCCTAGCATCTGCAGGCGTTGGACGCCGTCTTTTTCCAGGCGTTGGATGAGGCTGGGATCGGGCACGGTGGTGAGGGCACACTGATTGTGAAACCAGCGCAGGTAGGCCATCATCCAGCGCGCAGCAAAGGCGGCTCCGTAATCGGCGCAGTAATCCTGGAAGTTGGTATGAAAGGTCGAGCTGACGGGGATGCGTAACTTGCGGGCCGAGCGCAGCGAGGAGAAGCCCAGCGGCCCTTCGGTGGCGACGTGCACGATGTCAGGTTTGTCTGCTTCAAATAGGCGTTCGAGCTCACCTGGGCGAGGCAGGCCGAGTTTGAGGCCCGCGTAGTTGGGAATCGGGATGCCAAAGACTTCGTGCACCTGTAAGGAGGCGTGCTCGGCGGGTGGGGCCTCTTGATGGCGCGGCTTGATCAGTGTGATGCGATGCCCTTTGGCGAGTAGACCACGCACGAGACGCTGATTCGTCATTGCCACGCCGTTGACCTCCGGCGGGTAGGTTTCCGTAACAAGTGCAATATGCATAGGGCGCGCAACCTAGAGGCCCAGAATCATGGCGCAAGTGCGGCATTGTGACAATCTGGTGACCGCTCAATACTTACGGATTGAAACCGGCGGCGTGGCCTGCATCGTCAGCCGCATCATGATTATCGAATTTCAAGAACTCCCTCCGATTGGCACCAATGCCTTTGCCCTTATTGAGCCATCGCTGCAGCAATGTGTGATTGTCGATGCGCCTGCCGATGCGTATGCGTGGGCGCAGCAAGTGGCGGATCAGCATGGCTGCAAAATTGTGGCCCTCATTTTGACGCATGGGCACTGGGATCATATTTTGGATGGGCATCAGTTCGCGGCGGCGGGCGTGCCTACCTATGGACATGCGGACGATCGCGAGATGTTTGCTGCGCCGTCCAAAATGGCCAGCTACGCGATCCCTGGGCTGGAGTTGAAGGAAGTGCCGATTGACCATTGGATTCAAGGCGGCGATCAGCTCGAGCTGCTAGGCACACAGATGGAGATTCGTCATGTGCCGGGGCACTGCCCTGGCAATGTCTTGGTCTACATCGCCAGCGAAAAAGCCGCCATCGTGGGGGATGTCATCTTTGCAGGCAGTGTGGGGCGCTATGACCTGCCGGGCGGGGATTTCTCGGTATTGGAAAAATCGATTAAGACTCAGGTCTATACTTTGCCAGATGAGACCACGCTCTATCCGGGCCACGGTCCGGCGACTTCGGTGATTCAGGAAAAGGCGAGTAACCCATACGTGAAAGGGTAATGTCGGATCCGCTCAAAGATGAACGCTTTATGCGGCGCGCGCTGGAACTGGCGCAGCGAGCATGGGGACAGACGCACCCGAACCCGATGGTGGGCGCTGTCATCGTCGAAGACGGCGAGATTGTGGCCGAAGGTTGGCACCATGCGGCCGGGAAAGCGCATGCCGAGATTGAGGCGATCCGGGCCTTGGGGCGCAAACCTACGGGCGGGGCGACGATCTATGTGACACTTGAGCCCTGCAGCACTTGCGGGCGCACGGGCGCGTGCACGGATGCGATCATCGCGGCCGGATTCGCAGCTGTGGTGGTGGGCGCGCAGGACCCGAATCCAGCTCATGCCGGGCGTGGCTTGGCGATTCTTCGCGAAGCCGGCATCGCTGTGACTTCGGGCGTATTGGCGCAGGAGTGTGCCGACTTGAATCTTATTTTTAATCATTGGATCACGCAGAATACGCCGCTAATAGCCGCCAAAATGGCGCTCACCTTAGATGGCAAATTTGCGGCCGCTTCCGGGCATTCGCGTTGGGTGACTGGTGAGTTGGCACGGGCGGATGTCATGCGTTGGCGTCGTTACTTCCCCGCGATCGCGGTGGGAGCGAATACCGTGTTGCACGACAACCCGAGCCTGACCTCGCGCATCGGCGAGCAAGTCTGGTGTCCGCAGCGCTTTGTTTTTGATCGTAGTCTAAAGACGCTGGAGCCGGCGCAACTGCCGCAGATATATTCGGATGCTTATGCGTCCAATACGGTGCTGCTGTGTGCCGAATCGGCTGCGACCGAGCTGCAGGCACGAGCGGCTCGTCATGACATAGAAGTCTGGATTTTGCCAGAGGTGGAAGGGCAGCTCGATTGGCAGGCCTTTCGGGCGCGTTGCCTCGAGGCCGAGATCTATGGTGTCTATGTGGAAGTCGGGCCCAGGCTCGCCACGCGGGTCATTGAGTCGGCCTTGGTGGACTACTTATTTATTTACCAAGCCCCCAAACTGCTCGCAGATGCGGCAGCGCCTGGCTTGGGCTCGCTGCGCAATACGCAGCACATGCACCAAGCCTGGACGCTGCAAGCATTGCGGCGTGCACAGTTTGGAGAGGATCATTTAACCCGAGGATTTCTACAAAAATGAAGCAATTAATAGTCGCCACAGGTAACGCGCACAAAGTCGAAGAGTTCGATGGTCTCTTGGCTGACTGCGGTTTCGAAGTTCACTCTGCCAAAGTTTGCGGCGGCATGCCCGAAGTCGTCGAGGACGGCGGTAGCTTTGCAGCCAATGCACGGATCAAAGCGCTGGCACTACGCGCGCAAGCGCCTGCCGATGCATGGATCGTGTCTGACGATTCAGGGCTTGAAGTCGATGCGCTCGACGGAGCGCCCGGCATCTATTCCGCGCGCTATGCAGGCGAGGGGGCCAATGATTTGGATAACTTGAATAAGTTGCTGGCGGAGTTGGCCCAAGTGCCTGTGGAGCAGCGCGCGGCGCGCTTTCGCTGTGTGCTCTGCCTGCTCGATCCCGAGGGGCGGGAGCAGTTCTTCGAAGGTGCTTGCGAGGGGCGCATCGCGACCGAGCCGACTGGGGCAGCAGGCTTCGGATACGATCCCATCTTTGTGCCAGTGGGTTTTAGCAAATCCTTTGCAGAGCTTGGTGAAACCAGCAAAAGTCAACTCAGCCATCGCGCGCTCGCCGTCAAAGCCCTGCGCCAGGGGGTGCTTTAATCCTCGCGAATTCTTGTTCTAGTTGCGGTATTTTGTCTTGTCAAAGAGGGCAGTCTGTTGCATCCCAATTCCCCCACTACAAAACCTTATGGAAGAAACACTTATCATTCTCAAACCTGACTGCATGAAAAATCGTGTCGCAGGTGAAGTTATCTCACGCTTTGAAAAGGCCGGTTTCGAAATCGTTGCCTCGAAAGTTATGCAATTAGATGGTCCCATCTTGCGCGAGCACTATGCACACGTGGCCGACAAGCCTTTCTTTCCTGAGATCGAAGAATTCATGAGCAGCCGCCCGGTCATGCCTATGATTCTTCGTGGCGAAGACGTGATTGCAAAGGTCCGTGATTTGCTCGGTCCTACAAACTCTCAAGAAGCGGCTAAGGGGACCATTCGCGGGGATCTTGGCACTGACATGATGCAAAACGTCGTGCACGCATCGGACAGTCCCGAAGCGGCTGCAGATGAGAAAAAACGCTTTTTCCCAGAGCTCTAAACAGTGAAGGTTAAAACAGGGATCGGTCTCGACAGCCATCGATTCGTCGAAGGCGAGTCGGACCGTCCCTTTATTTTAGGAGGGCTCCAGTTTGAGGATGCCCCGGCACTGGCTGGCAATAGCGATGCCGATGTCATTTTACACGCGGTGACCGATGCGATTAGCGGAGTCACCGGGCGCACGGTGATTGGTGCTGTGGCCGATGCCATGTGCAAGCAGGGCATTACCGACAGCAAGGCTTACCTCGCAGTGGCCCTGGAAGACCTCGCAAAGATGGGGGGCGGCGCTTGGCAGATTAGTCATCTGTCTGTGGCTGTGGAATGTTTGCGCCCCAAGATTGACCCCAAAGTGCCCGCTTTGCGTGCCTCTTTGGCCAGCCTACTGGCAATCGATGTCGAGGATGTATGTATCACCGCGACCACTGGCGAGGGCCTCAACGACTGCGGTCGTGGTCTCGGCATGCATGTGTCTGCAGTGCTGACAGTCGTGCGAGACTGATCTTTTGCACTGTGCGTTAGTGTGAGTTAGGGGCGCTCTTGCCAAGCTGCAAATTCTCGCGGACGTAAGCGGTAGCGTGCGATATTACCTTCGTGTAGGCTGTTTAATTCGACCTGGATGACTTGTATGAATTGTGCTCGAGCATCTGGAGCCAGCTCGTGTGCAAAGGCCTCGATACTTGAGCTGGCCTCTGCTTGGGAGTGATTTTGCTGCACGATTTCGCGCACGCAGGCGTGGATGATGTGCCGATGCTGTAGGCGAAAAGGGTCTGGCTCGCCGAGCGTTTCGCGCACGGCCGAGCAGCGCATTGCCGAGCGTTTGTAGGCCACACAAAAACCTCGCGCAGGTATTCGATCCGATTGAGCTCGTAGACTCCGAGAATCGCATGCACGTAATCACTTTGTGGCACATCTACGAAAGAGAGTGGACACAGATTGTGCCGGACGAGTGGGATGTTGGCTGCCAGGCGCGAGACTCGTTTGTTGACGTCTTCAAAGGCCTGCAAATACGGTAGATGCACCATCGCAAAGAAGGCCTGTTCGAAGGGGTTCTCGATCGCTTCAGCTTTTTCTAAAAACACATTGAAGCGCTCCTTGATGCGGAGATGACCTTCAGGCGGGTAATACACCGAGGCAGCAATGCCGACCGAGCGCTCGCGAATACGACCACAGCTATCAGGATCTGGCATCAGATTATCGGCGAGCAGCGCATGGAGGTTGCAAATGGTGTAGTGGTTGAAGCCGATTTCGTCGACTTGATCTGCCAAGAGTTCGATCGCTGCTTTGTGATTGAGTAGCATTTGTGCTTCCACCGTCGCCTTGCCATCGGAAGCTTCACCCAGTTCCAATAGACGCTGTGCCTCTAGGATTGAGTAGGTGTTGCCCTCAAGCCGGCTGGAGTTCCAAGACAGGTCGATCAACCAACGATCAAGAACTTTGCGCACATAGGTGCCCGCAGGTAATTGACTGGCCCCAACGTGGCCTTCCTGCGCGAGATCTTGGCGGATGGATTCACTCAAGTAAGCGCTTTGATTCGGCTGGTAATCGTCTAAAAAAGCGTCCTTGTAGCCGACGGGGTCCCTTTGCCGCTGCGGGCGCGTGACCTGTGCGCGAATTTGTTTTGCCACCGCAGAGAGCGAAATGCCTGCGTCTTCTGCCAGCTGTGTCTGCCATTTGCTGATCTCGCTGGCGGCCACATGGTAGCGACGGCTGCGACCTTCCCCCTTCGCTTTTAGGTGACCGGATTCGAGTAGGCCATCTTTTTGCGCGATTATGAAAGTCGACGGTTTGGCTTGATCTCAGTTGCAGCAGTTCTGTTAATTGTGACTATGAGTGAAGCTAAAAAGGGATGCTGTGCGCCTCAGCGCAGTTCGGGTGCTGCGGCCCCCGTGATTGATTTACGATCGGCGGAGGGCGCTGCCAAGTTAGGATCGACTCAGGGCATGGTGCGCGTTCAAGGCGGTCAATTTAAGATTGGTTACGAAGGTCCTGGTGCGTGGGTGGCTGATGGCGAAGGCCCCGTGCGAACGATTACACTCGATACTTATTGGCTGGATCAAACTGCCGTCACCAATGCTCAGTTTGCGGAATTTGTAGCCGCAACCGGCTATGTCACCGAGTCGGAGAAATTTGGCTGGGCCTATGTCTTTATCGGGCAGCTTTCGAACTCAAAGCAACGCAAGCTTCGCGAAACAAAGACCGTGCAGGGCTTGCAGTGGTGGTATGCCATCGACGGGGCCTATTGGCGTAAGCCTGAGGGGCCTGGCTCCAATATTAAGAAACGCATGGACCACCCCGTAGTGAGTGTCTCTTGGAATGACGCGCTGGCTTATGCGCATTGGGCAGGCAAACGTCTGCCCACCGAGGCGGAGTGGGAAGTGGCCGCACGTGGTCCCGATAACGTACAAACGATGTATCCATGGGGCAGCGAACTGGAACCAGGCGGGAAGCATCGTTGCAACGTGTGGCAGGGGGACTTCCCACATGTCAATTCAGAGGCAGATGGCTATGCGTGGACGGCTCCGGTCACCGCATATCGTAAATATGAGAGCGGATTTTATAACCTGCTCGGCAATGTTTGGGAGTGGTGTGCCGATTGGTTTCATCCCAGCTGGCATGCGAAAGAAAGCGAGGCCACTCGTATCAATCCCACGGGGCCCAGTAGCGGCGAGAGCCGCGTGATGAAAGGCGGCTCCTTCTTGTGTCACGAGAGTTATTGCAATCGCTATCGTCTTGGGGCCCGCACCGCCAATACGCCTGATTCCGCCACTACGAATTTAGGCTTTCGCTGTGCCCGGGATGCGTAAGTGCTAGTCCGCAATTAAGCGGATGTAGGCCTTGACCGCTTCGGTCTGGGCAGCGTGTGCATCGCATTGGCGAAACGCGTGCTTATAGACTCGTGTTTCAAGGCCGATTAGATCGTGCCAAACTTGCACTTGTCCGTCGCAGTGGAGGCCAGCTCCGATACCGATGACTGGGATCTTGAGTGCTTGGCTGACGCGCTGGGCCACTAGGCCCGGCACTAGCTCCAAAATCACACCGACCGCCCCGGCTGCTTCCAGTTTCAAGCATTCGTCCACGAGTCGTTCGGCAGATTCGTCGTCTTTGGCTTGCATCGATGGCTTTTCAATCAGCTGCGGGGTAAAGCCCAAATGGGCCCAACCATCCACTTCAGATTGGGCCAGCGCCTCAAAGACCTCCGGTTTGAAGCCTTCCACTTTCACGCCATCGACGCCGTCTTGTCGCAATTGATCGGCGGCGTCCATGATGCTGGCGAGGCTGCTGGAAGCCGCAAAAGGAATGTCAGCCAACAAATACGAACGCTCGACTCCGCGTGCGACAGCACGCACATGGTGGCGCATCTCTTCCAGACTCAGGTCGTTCTGGTGGGCGTACCCCAGCACATTGGTCGCCAAGCTGTCGCCTACGAAGATCACGTCGATGCCGCAGGCGTCTTGTATCTTGGCTGACGGGTAATCGTAGCACGTTAGCATCGATATTTTGATGCCGTCATGTTTGAGTTGGCTAAATGTGGATGCCTGCTTCATGTTAGTGGGATACCTTTTATCGCTTAAGAGATCAAGCCACGCAGAATATTTTGTGAGCGGATGGCAATTTAAAATCACCTGCGGCCTCAGCATTATTTTTTCTAAAACGCTTGGCGAATCTCGCGTAGGCCCTTTAATCCGCTGCTTCACTTTCTATTTTCTAATCAACTCGTCATATTATGCAAAAAAACGCACTCCTCTCCGTCAGCGATAAATCAGGCCTTGTGCCCTTCGCTAAAGCTCTGGTTGAGCAACACGGCTACCGCCTGCTTTCCACTGGTGGCACCGCAAAGTTGCTTGAGCAAGAGGGCATCCCTGTCACCGAGGTCAGTGACTACACTGGCTTCCCGGAAATGATGGAAGGGCGTGTCAAGACACTGCACCCTAAGATCCACGGTGGACTATTGGCGCGCCGCGACAAAGAGGATCATATGGCTGCAGCTGCAGAGCACGGCATTGAAATGATCGATCTAGTAGTGGTGAATCTTTACCCCTTCGAAGAGACTGTTGCCAAGCCCGACGTTACTTTTGAGCTCGCGATCGAGAACATCGACATCGGTGGTCCCTCCATGCTGCGTTCCGCGGCTAAGAACCACGCCTCCGTCTCTGTGGTGGTCGATGCCGCTGATTACGATCGCGTGCTTGCAGCCATGAGCGACGAAGCCGCGCTGCTCAAACTACGCCGCGAGCTAGCGCTCAAGGTCTTCCAGCGCACCTCCTCTTACGATGGTGCCATTGCCGCCTATCTCGAAGCGCAGGTCGCGGAAGCCCCCGATCTTGGTGAAATTTCCGGCATCCCTGCCAAGTTGGATTTGCAACTACCACAGGTGCAAAGCTTACGCTACGGTGAAAACCCACACCAAAAGGCTGCACTTTACGGCAACTTCTTTGATTGCTTCGAGCAGCTACAAGGCAAGGAGCTCAGCTTTAACAATATCATCGATATCACCGCCGCCACATACCTGATCGGCGAATTCCAAAAGCCTACCGTTGCCATCCTCAAGCACACGAATCCATGTGGTGTCGCTTCGGCCGAAACACTTGTAGAAGCCTGGGAGCAAGCCTTTGTGACCGACCAACAAGCTCCTTTCGGTGGCATTATCGTAGTTAATCAGACCATGGATGCCGACCTCGCTGCGATCATTAGTAAGATCTTCTGTGAAGTCATCATCGCGCCTGACTTTACGCCCGCCGCCCGCGAAATCTTTGCTAAGAAGAAGAATCTGCGCCTGATGACTGTAAAGGGCAGCCTGCCCGCAGACTCCCTGCAAGAGATGCGCTCGGTGGTCGGTGGTGTTCTGATGCAAGACCGCGACACCATGCCCGATCGCCCCAGCGACTGGAAGATCGTTTCCAAACGTCAGCCTAGCGACGAAGAGATGCGCGCTATGATCTTCGGTTGGAACGTCGTCAAGCACGTCAAGTCCAACGCCATCGTATACGCAGGTTGCGAACGCACCCTAGGCGTCGGCGCGGGGCAAATGTCGCGTGTCGATAGCTCTAAGATCGCCGTTTGGAAAGCGGGCGAAGCCGGGCTACCACTTGAAGGTTCCATCGTGGCCTCCGACGCCTTCTTCCCCTTTGCCGACGGCCTAATCGCCGCAGCCGAAGCCGGTGCCGTGGCTGCGATCCAGCCCGGCGGCTCCGTGCGCGACGACGAAGTGATCGCTGCCGCTGACGAGCGTAATATGGTGATGGTCTTCACCGGCAAGCGCCACTTTAAGCACTAGAAATCAGGCAGTAGAGTAGGCCGGTTGCAGGTCGCGCTCATTAGCACTTTTCAAGACCGAGTGGTGACACTCGGTCTTTTTTTTCGAAATGCCATAATGACTCTTGAGCTTTTGTGGGCTACGATTCCGTCGACACACGTATTTTCGAGAAGTTTGAGCCAGTTCAGCTTTTGGATAGTATCAAATTTTTGATGTGTGAAAAAATGGTCGAATCGCTAATCTGGCATGATAAGTGGTTATTCATTCTAAAATCTTTTACGCTCTAGTGGATAAGCTAATGTTTAACTCGGATGATATTATGAATGTAGGTTCTAAAAACTCTTTATATGTGTTATTGATGCTGTCTGGCGCATACTTAAATGCTGAAGTTTCTCTTGGTGACAGTGGCGCATTGGCTTTGGGATTAGATACCAAAGTTGAATCGACGTCAAACGCGACGCTTTCCAGTGCCGAGACCTCCGATACTATTTTTTCTGCGCTACCAAGCGTTAAATTTAGATCGGACGCCGGGGCGGTTTCAATTGATGCTTTTGTGGGAGTCGAGCTTTTACGTTATGATCGATTGGATAATAACGATTCTGAAAACTTTAAGAGTGGGGTGACCGTCGTATTTCCAGACGAGATGGCGGGAGAGAATTATTCATTGGTCCTAAATGCGGGCTTCAACCAGAATACCAGTGCCACCTCTGCTTTGCAGCAAGTGACTGAAACCGAGGACTTATCGCTTTCAGCCTTAGGGACTTATTATATTAGTGAATATGTGTCGTTACGCTCTGGGGTCACTTATCTTAATAGCGAATCTAAGACGGCAGGCTTTGCGGATCTCGAAACCTATGAAGTTCCATTTGCAGTGTATTATAAATACGACGAGACGCTTAACTTAGGTTTAGGCTACCGTTATAGAAACACTGAAGTTTCCGAGGTTACACCCGCCGCCAATAGCGATGATCACGCCGTGTTCTTTGCTATCGAAGATTTGCTTTCACCTTTGGTGCAGTATGAAATAAATGTTGGTTATCAGTACCGTGAATTTGATAGTCAATCCAACTTCGATGATGAGGGAGCTGCCTTTGCACAAGCCATGTTGACGTGGTTTATCGCTGATCGCTCACGTTTACTTGCTTCGATTGGTAATGATTACGGGACTTCGGCTGCGAATCAATCGAGTGAGACTTTTTTCACCGAATTGACGCTGCAGCACGAATACGATGAGCGCTTATCCGCCGCCATTGGCATGCGATATGAGGAAGTGGATTATGAGCAAGCAGTTGGCAGTCGTTCGGATGATGAATTAGCGTTCTATGTCAGCGGAGATTATCAACTGGTGGAAGATCGTTGGCTTTTACGTGGTCGTTTAAGCTATGCAGATCACAGTTCGGATGCTGTGACGGCTCAGTATGATGTCATTCATGCAAGTATCGCATGCATTTTAGTATTTTAGTTCAATGTTTCGTATATTCACATTCATAGTGCTCGCGTATAGTGCGAACGTCTGTTCGGCACTCAATGCAGAAAACTCTCAGTCTGTCGGCCATACTTATTTACTGTCGCCCTTTGATAAGCTAATTATCTCTGTCTATGGTCAGGATGACTTGCAAAGTGAGCAGCGCATTTCCGATCAAGGGGCGATCTCAATGCCTTTGCTGGGCGATGTGACTATTGGAGGCTTGCCAGTTTTTGAAGCCCAGAAATTGCTGGAAGAAGCCTTTGTAAATCAACGCTATTTAGTGAAGCCAGTGGTGACGATCAGTATTGAAGAGTTCTCGCCTAAAGTCGTCACGGTGCTAGGAGAAGTCGAGAGTCCAGGGTCCATCGTGATCCCCCAGGGCCGCAATGGGATTCCTATTCAAATTGCGATCGCCCAAGCCGGGGGCTTTACTGGTGCTGCACAAAAGGCTGACGTAAAGGTGACACGCACTCTCACGGGGGCCGGGCAGACCGATGAGGTCTCATTCGATGTGGATGTTGCGGCCATTCTTCAAGCCAGTGGTAAATCTAAAGCCGAACAGCTCTTTCTCGCCTTACCGGACGATATTATCTTCGTCCCACGTCGTCTGTTTTAGCGGGTTCTTTCGTTAGACAACACTTAAATATTTAGGAGTCACTGAGTGATTTCTGTCTTCCATTGTTTCACAGCGGATTGCTTACCCTATCTGTGTCCGCTGATTCATCTGCCCTAAAGTTATCACTCCACCATGTGGACATTCATTCATAACAAAGTCAGTCAGATTGGTTTTTCCGGATTTTCCAGAATACGACCAATGGCGGTAGCGTTTTAGGAAACTAGCGACCGGCGATACGACAGGTATAGAACAAAAAAAGGCCGTTAGGTTTGCACAGTTTAATTTTTTAACAATGAAAGAGAAAAATTCTCCACAGCAAGGCAATGTTCCGAACGCAAGTAGTTCGATACAATTTATCTCAATTATGGACCTCTTTCATATCATCCGGCAGCGCTGGATTTTGGGTTCGAGTTTCGGTATCGTTGTGGCGGCGCTCTTTGCCTTTTATTTTCTTAACCAAACCCCTCAATACGAGGCCGAGGCTTCGATGGTCGTGGAGCTCAATACCGACAACGTTGTGAATGTTCAGGAAGTCGTTGAGAGTGGTGTGCAAAATAGTAGTCTGCTCGAAACCGCAATGAATACGCATATCGCTCGGCTAAGGAGCCGAACCTTGGCGCAAATTGTAGTCGATTCGTTGGACGCTGATCAGGTCGAGCGCCTCATGCTCGCTGTTGTAGGCCCGGTTGAAGGGCGGGATCCTGAAGTCGAGCTGCCCGATCCTGCGAGCCTTTTGACTGAAGATATTCTGCGCATCAGTTGGCTTCCAGACTCGCAGGTTTTGAGTGTGCGGATTAAGTTAGCTGACCGTCACATGGCTAAGCTTATCGCGGATCGCTATGTGAATCGCTATATTCGTTTGCAATCGGAGCTTCGTGGGCAGTCCACGGATATTGCAGTGAACTTTCTTGATGAGCAGACGGTGGAGCTGCGCGATCGTTTGGAAAAAGAAGAAGGGGCTTTGCAGAAATATCGTGCTGAAAACGATCTGGTAACTGTTGAGCAGAATCAGTTGATTGTTACGGAGCGCCTAAGTGAGTTGAGTTCTGCGATTACCAAGACGCGGCTACGCTTGCTGGGAGTTGAAAGTCGTTTGAGTCAGATCGGCTCCGCTGGCGAAGATTTAGACTTACTCATGAATATTGCACTGATAGGCGGTCGTGAGAATGTCACTGAAATCTATACTGAGCTGCAACGTTTAAGAAAGGAGGAGCAAGTGCTGTCTAAGACCTACCTTGAGAGGCATCCAAAGATGGTTGAAAATGCGGCCTCCCAAGAGGCTGTCACGGCTGCGTTGTGGACTGCGATCAATCAGGCGCGCAGTGAATTCAAAGGAGAGCAGCAAGCCGTTACCGAGGAGCTTGCAAGCCTTGAAACTAAGTATTACGAAGCCGAGCAGGAAGCTCGTCGGCTGGAAAGTTTATCAATTGAGTATCGCGTGCTTTCGCGTAAGGTTGAAGCGCAACGCGATATTTTCGATCGAGTGACTTCACGGTTCAATGAAACCAGCATCGCGCAGCAGATGAATTTGACCACGATTCGAATTTTGGATTTAGCGGCTTTGCCGAAGCATGCGGTTTGGCCAGATAAGAAAAAAATTGGTCTAGCTTCGGTCATGTTATGTGGTTTCTTCTTTGTTGGTGTGCCTTTTGGAATTGAGTTTCTAGACAATCGCCTTCGGACATTTTCAGATATTGAGCGATTCGTCGGCAAGCCTGTCCTGGGGGATGTGCGTTTAATAAAAGGTAAGTCTGACGTTGAAATCGCTGAGCTAGCGCAAACTAAGGATGATCTGTTAGGGGAGGCGTTTGCTTCAATCTATGGAAGCTTGCGCTTGAGCTTGGGCCAATTCCCGTCACCGCTCTCATTAGTCGTGACCAGTTCCGTGCCCTCCGAAGGAAAGTCAGTCATCGCCTCTAATTTGGCAGCGGAGCTGGCCGCACATGGAATGAAAACCATCGTGGTGGACTGCGACCTGCGTCGCCCCAGTCAGCACCGTTACCATAATCTTGAGAATAAACAGGGACTGATTGAATGGTTGCATTCAGGTGCGCCAGTCGCCGAGGATCTATTTGCTGACGAGAAACTCGGAGTCCAAAAATTAGGAGAGAGTGGCAAGCTCTTCTTATTAAGCTCCGGTGGGTCGACCACGCATGCCAGCGCGGTACTCGAAGATAAGCGAATGGATACCTTGGTCTCTCGACTGAAGCAGGAATTCGAGCTTATTATTTTCGATACCCCGCCCGTTGGCGTTTTTCACGATGCGACGTTGGTAGCTGACTATGCAGACCATTGTCTCTTCGTCGCTCGTCAGAATGAAACTACACGCCAAAAGACACGACATTCTGTGGCTCAAATGGATCGTTCGAAGGCACCCGTCCTCGGTGTTGTCTTTAATGGAGTGAAGGACTTACGTCTTGCTGCTGGCTATGGTAGTGCGGCTGATTATGGATACGAAAGCTATAGTTATCGTTACCAGTATGGATATGGTAAGCACGAGGATCAGTATCAGAAGGATTATGCCTCAGGGGGAGCTTGATAGTTTGAGACGGTTTGAGTGGTTTTAATAAAATTGAACGTCTAGGATTTATTAGATTATTTATGGTTGATCAAAGAGATCATAACTCAGTTTTTGTATGCTATGGAGATGGTGTATTTCTGCAACCCCGTGACCAAATCGTCCGAGATGCGGAAGGGCTTGGCATTTTTGATGCCATAGAGGTTTGGGATCGAGCGCGTTTGATGGAGACGCCTGAATACCGGAGTTTGGATAAGAATATTAAGGATCATACTGGAAGTATGTATTTCTGGTGGAAACCATTCATTATTCGTAAGGCTCTAGAGGATGTTGCTCCAGGTGGTTTGGTTTTCTATTCGGACTCTGGTCGGTACGATGGTGGTTTTAGACTTTCCACCGGAGCCAAGTATTTGATCGAAGAATTCCGCTCTTCTGGGTTTACGGGTGTTTTAGTTCCACAGTTTGGTTCGAATCAGCAGTGGACACGAAAAGAATGTTTTGAACAGATGGACTGTAACACTTCTAAATATCGTAACTCTCCTCAAATTCAGGCCACTTTCTCAATGTGGATTAAAAGTGAATCCACAATGGCTGCGATTACTGAATGGGAAAATTGTTGCCGCGATTTCAATTTAGTAGGAGATGTGGGAGAAGATCGAAAACAGTTTCAAAGTTCATCGTTTAAGGCCCACCGACATGATCAAAGTATTTTGACTCTGGTTTCTTTGAAGCATCAACTCAATTATCTGACTCTTGGGGAGGAACTTACACATCAATGCTTGAAGTATCTGGGTCGAGTAAAAGAAGTTAATGTTGAATTTAAAAAAACCGAATTTGTGGCTGAGGCTCATGCCACTCAGCGAGTATTGATGCCGCTTGCTCTTAAATACATGAGGCGAAAATTAAAGCTGCAGGAAATCTAAGTAGTGATTTTAAGTCGTTTAAAAAGTTTTAAGGCTAGTCGAGATGGGCGAATCGCATTGTCAGTGCTGACTGCGTTTGGCTCAAAATTCGGTGGCGCCGCGCTTCAATTGTTTGCTCTGCCTTTAGTTGTCCGGTCTTTAGGTGTCCAGGATTTTGCAATATTCGCCTTGTCGAGTTCAATTCTTGCTTTCTTTATGTTTTCAAATCTGGGAATTGGGGGATATCTTGTTGTCCTGCTTCCTAGCGCGCGAAAAAGCAGCGGAAGAGAGGTTTCTGCAATACTCTCAAATGCGCTTGTAACAACAATTTCAGTAGGACTTGTATTCATTTTCTTATTGTATGGATATTGTAGGATTTACGGACTTTCTGAAGTTTTTGGCGGCGTCTATGATTACGCACCTGAATTAGTTGTAGACGTATTATGCTTGGTATTATTTTTTGGCCTGTTGCAGTTAATGATTTCGATTTTCATTTCTGCACAAAATGCCTATCAGGAACTGTACTATAACAACGTATATGGCGGTCTCGGTTCATTTGCCTCGGCGGTGAGTATACTGATATACTATAACGTAAATCCTTCGGGGAATGTGATTGCATATCTATTAGCCTTTTATTTGCCATCTTTATTCTTCCAGATACTGAGTAGTATTCATTTTGTGATAAGGCATCCGGAGACATGTCCTCGTTTTGACGGTATGCGTCCTTCTCTTGTTCGGAGTATGATCTTTGGTGGTGGGGCTTTTGTTATTGCACAAACTGTATTGCCATTAGTTATTCGGGAAGTTCCAAAACTCACATTCGCGAGCGAAGGAGCCCTTGTGGATGTTACAACCTATTCGTTGCTGATGGTCCTGCTTTCGATTTTAGGAGGAATTACCCTTTCTCTCACTCAGCCGATGTTCGGTAGTCTGTCGGATGCGTGGACTTCGGGGGACTTTTTGTGGGCAATTAGGAGAGTCGTCCAAATCACACTTCTATTTGTTGGAATGGGAGTTGTGCTCGCGCTCATTGGTAAAATTTATGGTGAAGCATTAACTACAGCCTGGGTCGGAGCGGAGGCTGCAATCTCGAACCATATCATGTTTCTTTTTGGGTGCTATTTTTCCATAAATTGTATTTTTCACATTTTTACACTATCTTTATTCGTTATGAAGTTAAAGACCGCATGTGTTTTGGTGAACTTATCTACGGCAGTGGTATTTTGCTTGTTACTTCCATTTGCAGTTTCGAGAGGTGTTGATGGGGTTCTTGTTGTGGGACTACTTAGCGTTGGTGGAGTCGGTGTTCCATTATCATTGTTATACTTCTATAAGTCACTTAAAGGATTTTTGGTAGATGAGGCTGCTCTAACTTCGCTTGATTTGAATTAAGTATGTCAATTTGTATCGTAGATTTTAATGCTGGGGGGCATCACTTGTTTTATACCAGTTGTATCAGTGATCTGCCCTCGATTACTGGTTTTGTCGGTGACTCGAAGCATTTACGGAATTTTGCTGAACGTTCAAAGGGAATGTCGATCACTGTATCGGATGATCCTCCTAAGACGCATCGTTTGCGCATAGATATGCTGAAAAAGCATATCCGAGACCATGGTGCTCCTTCAGAGTTCTTTCTGATGGAAGCAGATCAGCTGGATATTCCAGTGTTTTTAAGGCTCATTTTCGGTTTAGGGGCATCTGTTTCAAGAGTTTCGATCGGTGGTATTTGGTTTCGTTCAAATTTCATGTATCGCTCTTCGCTCATTAGCCAAGCTAAAGGGGCTTGCTCGCGTTGGCTTCTTACTAGATGGGTAAAGGATACCGAGCGGTTGTTTTTTCTCGATGATTTACTGGCGAGGTCTATTGCCCATTCCGTATCATTGAAACCCTGCGATTACTGGGCGAAAGAGCCATATCCATCTGAAGTTCTCCAAGAGTATCAGGGCATGAGAGCGGTTCCTACGCTGTTATTTATTGGAGCACATGGCAAGAGAAAGGGGACTGCTTGGGCCTTGAATGCCTTGGTGCAGCATCCTCTCCCTTTTGAGTATCGTATTCATGTCGCAGGTGTATTGCAAGATCCTGATATTGAGGTGGCCTTGTTGCGAATTGAAGCACTGGGTGTGGAGGTGATCTTAGATAATCGTTTTTTAAGCGAATCTGACTATCGGTCAGCGTATGAAAATGCTGATGTTGTGATGTTACCTTATATAGATTTTGGAGGTAGTTCAGGCGTGCTTATGGATGCTGCATCGTATCAAAAGCCGGTCGTAGCGACTGATTATGGCTTAATCGGGCGTGCCGTCTGTGAGACGAAATGTGGCAGAGTTTTTACTTTGAATTCAGTGGATAGTTTTATTGAAGCTGTTTCTGAAGTGGTGGCTAAACCTGTAGATGAGCAGTCTTTTTCTAGGGTTCAGTCCAGGTGTTCGGTCGAACAGTTTAGAGGTTTATTTTAGCAGGTTTATAATGAAGCTGAATACGGAGGTATACTAATGCACTACACTTCTATAGTATTTTATTGCTTGGTTGGAATTTTGATTAGTCCATCTCTTTCGGCATTCCTTCCTTCCTCAACTCGTCCATTAATACTATCTCTAATCTTATTAACTTTGTTGATTGCGACCGTTCTGGAGCTCCGTCGCTCGGGCTATATGATCGGCTCTCGCATCTTAGCCTTATCGCTGAGTCTAGTTTTGCTGAGTGTCGTGAGTATCATCAATGCTCAGGTTGGATTTGATTTCCGGTACTTTTATCTACTTGGAAAGTGTGGTGTGTTCTTTGTGGCTGCTTATGAATTTGGAAAACATGGTTTAGATCTAAGTAGAATAAATATACTGATCTATATTGCTACTGTCGTTGCGTGCCTTTCAGTCATCGGATTGTTTATGTCAGGCGGTATCTCTGCCGGCGAGCGTTATAATTTCGATCAAGACTCATTTTCTGCTGTCGGCTTAGCTATCAATTATTCGGCAGTGTTTTTACTTATGTTGTTTGCTGCTATTCGTGGAGTTGGTTTAGGAGCTTTCATAGCTTTTATTGCATCAATGACGTCAGCATGTATCGTTGTTTTTACTGCTTCACGCGGAGCAATTATTGCGGCAGGTGTTTCCGCGCTATTATTGTCTATCATAAACTATCGTCGTGTATCTGGATGCCAGGCCGTCATTATATTTTTAGGTAGCATATTTGTATATGTTGGTACGCCTTTAAAGAATCAGTTACAATATGTCTTTAAGCGTTTTACCTATAGCGAAGGACAATTGGGAGGCTTTTCATCGGGTCGAGACACAATTTTAGCGAACTATTACCACTCGTGGATGGATACTGCTCGTTCTGTTATGTTTGGGATAGCTGACTATGATGTGGGTCATTACCCTCACAATATAGTAATCGAAATACTCATTCGGTTTGGTGCATTTGGCGCCGGTCTATCGTTTCTATTCCTACTACTGTTTGCTCTAGATTTCTATCGTAATAGATGTGAAATTATATCTTCAAGCTTGGGGCAATTACTGTGTGTGTTATTCTTTTACTCATTGGTTTTATCTATGTTCAATTCTAGCCTAGAGCAGAATTTTATTTTGTTTTTTTCTGTCGGAGGTCTTGCAGGCCTATTTGATGCTAATGCGAGTGGAGACATTAAAGATGTTAAAAGTCCTCATTGTTCGAGAGTGGTTTGATTCAATGTAATTTTAATTTGAATACGTATGAGTCCTAAAAAATTCCAAATTTCATGAAGATACTCGATCGCTTACCCGTTCTTGTCACTGCGTATAATCGGCCTGATAAGGTTCAATTAGTGCTGGAACAGCTGTCTCGCATTGATTTTGTTGATGTATTCATCGCATTTGATGGACCTAAAAATTCAGGTGAATCCGTTGCTGTTGCTTCAGCACGTGAAGTCGCTCGTAAATATATCGTAGACGA
The DNA here is from genome assembly GCF_031127805.1 of Thalassobacterium maritimum. NCBI lineage: Bacteria > Pseudomonadati > Verrucomicrobiota > Opitutia > Puniceicoccales > Coraliomargaritaceae > Thalassobacterium > Thalassobacterium maritimum. The sequence goes on from NZ_JARXHW010000026.1 coordinate 57,080, forward strand.
ATCCAGGATTTTATACTCAGAAAAAAACCTAGGTTGTAGGTATGCTATGACTAAAGCGATTGATTGGTTTTTTGAGCAAGTTGAATTTGGTGTTATCAATGAGGATGATGTTATTATTGATTCTACATATTTTGATGCGATGCGAGTTATGCTTCCAGCATACGCTGATTCAAATGAAGTATTTTTAATCAATTCTTTTGTTACTCCTCGACAAGGTTTAGCTAAGCCTTTTTTTAAAGGTGAATTTATCAGTTCATGGGGGTGGGCAACTTGGCGTAATCGTTGGTCCTTATATGATGATTCTCTAATGTGTGAGGCAGTCACTTTTAAATCATTGCGAGCTCGTTTTCCTAGCGTTTCGAATGCAATTTATTTTTACCTAGCATTTAAATTATGTAAGCAAGGCAAAATGTCATCATGGGCTTATCGTTGGGTGGCTACTGTTTGGTCCCATGATGGTATTTCATTAACTCCGACTTCTAGTTTATCGCAGTCTATCGGAATTACTCCTGACGCTACCCACACTTCTAAAGAAACGCACCTATTGTTGAAGAAGGATTCGATCAATCAGGATGATCTATTAAACGTGTGTGTAGTTTTAGGGCCTGACCGTTTGCGTGATGATCGTATCCTTTCCTATATTTCAGGTTCTACCAATTTTATTAAGCTGTTGCGAATGATGGTCTCTTGTTGTGTTCCCAATCCTTTGTTTTTTAGGATTAGAAGGCAGCTTCGTTAGGAGTCGTTAACGAATACAAGTTATGAGAATTGGTATTGTAGTCAGTAATTTTAGATATCCACCTTCAGAAGGTATCGAGGTGCAGCTTATTGATTTAGTTAATTATTTTCGCGCGGAGGGGCACGAGGTAGATATTATTGCGCTTGAATCTCGTGGCGCGGAAACATGTAAGAAAAAGATATTTTCACTCGGAGATGGGGTTCTGTTTAAGACGAGATTTTCGTATAAAATCCAGGCAATGATATCAATTATTCATCTTCTTACAGGAGGAGTCTCTGTGAGTTTCTTTCCGCGAGATCGTGAGATTCGTGCTCGTGTCCGAAAATGGCTAAATAACAAGGATTCCATTTACATACAAGGCGTTGCGTTAGCATGGATTCCGTCGCTAATCAGGTCTAATCATATTGTATGGGGGCCAGTAGATGCATATTCTCTACGATCTATTCGCATTGCGAAATATCTCAAGTTTACCGGGATTTATAAGAGATTACTCTCAAGTATAGAAAAGAGAGCTTGCTTATTCCTTGAGTCGAGGGCTATCCGATCCTCAAAGTATACTTATGTTTGTGGTTTTGAGGATGCCCGGTTCTTGTCTTTAATGCATCGCTCCAATTCCATACGCTCTATTCCATTGTTGGGGATGGCGGACGTTATCAATTCGAGTGAAATAAAAAGATATACGAATCGGCGAGTTGTTCTTTGGGCTGATTTTCGCATCAACTACTTGTTCCGCTCTGGATTAAAGTGTCTTGATGTGTTATCGGAATCATGCCAGAAAATTGGGTTAGAGTTGATTATATTAGGGCAGGGCAGCGCAGATTTATGCCGTGAATTCGGTGAAAATCGTGCTCCAGTTCATTTTTTGGAATGGGTTGAAGACTTGGATTCATACCTATCTGAATCAGTTGCGATTGTTTTACCTGATGAAGTTGGCACGGGAATCAAAAATCGGGCAATATATGCGATGGGATCTGGTTGTGTTGTTCTGGGGAAGTCGGCAGCTTTCCAATCGATCCCGGCAATTAGTAGGAGTCATTGTATTCAGTTGAATTCTTGGTCTAAATTGGAGGATGAGCTCAACTATATTTTGGATTCTTTTAGCGAGTCTGCCCGGATTCGATCAAATGCTGCCCTTTTAATCGAGGACTACAACTCGAGCAGTAAAATTATAAAATCGTGGGAGCAGTTATTGAGCCCTACCAACTGATTTAAACTTGAACTTGTGGTATTTTGTAGAATATCTCCTTTTTCTTAAATGAATTCCTTAGTGCGACAGGACCTGGTGGATCATGATCCAATGGTTGTTACTGGTGGGCGACCAAGAGCCTGGGTAATCAGTTGGTATTTGATGAAGATAGCATTTGTTTCTTGTGCATTACCTTGGCCCGGGAAGTTGAAATGCTTTCTTCTTCGGAAGTTTGGAGCAACCGTGGGCGAAAATCTGTTGCTGAAGCCGAAGGTTAATATCCATCTTCCGTGGCAACTAGAGATCGGCGATCACACTTGGATTGGCGAGGAGGTTTTTATTCTTAACTTCAGTGCAGTAACCATTGGGTCTCATTGTTGTATTTCACAGCGCGCTTTTTTATGCACTGGCAATCATGATTTTAGAGATCCTTCGATGCCGTTTCGAAATGCGCCGATCACCGTTAAGGATGGCGCTTGGGTCGGAGCTCAAAGTTTCATTGCGCCTGGCGTTACAATTGGAACAGATGCGGTGATCACTGCAGGCTCTGTTGTGTTAGAAGACATGCCGGATAATATGATTTGTTCAGGTAATCCTTGTCGTCCGATTAAGCCACGTTGGAAGTAATTATTTTGAAAATATTTTTTCACGATTTTGGAGATTATCCTTTGTTCTTTTCGTTTACTGCTGAATTGGCACGTAGACATGAACATGTGACGCATGCCTATGTTGAATTGCTATCGGTGGATCGGTCAGGCAGCTTGGCGGTTTCTGAACCTTGCTACGAAGTTAAGCGACTGCAGATGCCTGGTGATTATCAAGCGGTGAAATACTCTTTTTTTAAGCGATTTAACTTGGAAGCCCGTTATGCGCGTGTCGCTGCAACTGCTGTCGTTGAAGCCGAACCGGATCTGGTCCTCTCGGCAAATGCACCTACGCATGTACAGTCTGCTTTACAGCAGGCTGCGCGTGAGAGCGGCGCTCGATTTATTTGCTGGACGCAGGACTTCTATTGCGAAGCGGTTCGAAGTATCTTGCATAAAAAGTTCGGTCCGCTGGGGGGATTGATTGGAAATGTTTTTCATTTCTGGGAGCGCCGGCAGATTCGTCAGTGTGATGGAGTTCTTGTGATCACCGAAGGCTTTCGCCAACAATTACATGAGTGGGGCTACCCGGATGATCAGGTGGAAGTTATGGCGAATTGGGCACCGATTGAATCACTGCCAGTTCTTGCGCAGGAGAATGACTGGTCGCGTGAGCATGGCTTGGTCGGCAAATTCTGTTTCTTGTATTCGGGGACGATGGGCTTGAAGCACAATCCAGAGTTATTATTACAATGTGCGGAACGCTATGCCCGGGATCCGAGTGTGCGAATTGTTGTTGTTGCCGAGGGAACTGGAGCAGACTATCTGCGTGAGCAACTGACTCGACCTGAATTGAATGGCTGCTTAATTGTGTTACCCATGCAAGCTGCGGCCCGAGTGCCGGAAGTTCTGGCTACAGCGAGTGTCTTAATTGCGACTTTAGAGCCAGAGGCTAGTCATATTTGTGTTCCCTCTAAGGTGTTAACTTATTTATGCGCAGCGCGTCCTTTGTTGTTGTCCGTGGCTGATAAAAATCTTGCCGCTGAAACTGTAAGGACAGGCCAGGCGGGCTTTACTGCAGCCCCCGATCGTGCCGACCTTTTTATGAGTGCAGCGGATCGCTTGCGTCAAGACGAGGCGCTATGTCGTGAGTTAGGAGCGAACGCGCGTCGTTACGCTGAAGCGAGCTTTCAGATTGAAAGGATTGTCGATCAGTTTGAACGTTTTATGGGGCGTGTGCTTTAGCTACTTATGTTGTTTCGCCTGCAAGGCGTAACTCACGCTGCTTGCGCCGATCAGTAGTGTGCCCATGGCAATTGCGGGCGCGGCGAGTGCCATATCAAAACTTGCCGCGATCATGACCGCACACGTAGCGCTCAAAAGCCAAGGGCTGATTTTATTCAGCCACTTGGCTTTTTTGTGGCTGCCTATTAGCAGACATACGAAGGGGCTGAGCAGTAGCAGGCTGCCCACTAGGCCCATTTCAGCGAGTGCCTGCAGGTAGTCATTGTGGGTAAATTCGTAAGCGATGGGGTAGGCTGCATTTATTTCGTAGAATTCGGGGCCCGCATAAATCGGGTGGATGTGGATGAAGCTTCCAATGCCCCATCCCCAGTAGGGGCGATCTCTAAACATGCTCCAGCAGTCTCGGTAGAGCGCGAGACGCTTGACGTCATGAAAGTTGCCATGCTTTGCGGCTTCGATCTGACTGTGACTGCGTTGCTGCGCTCGAATAATTTGAGGCTTGGCGACTTGATAGAGTCCTAGTCCAGTGAGTATGAGTAGACATAATGTGATACTCAGAGCGAGTTTTGTTCCGTGCTTATGTAGGGGGCGTGTGATTGATAGTATGAATGCAATCATCAAGGGGATCGCAACTAAGCTAGCTCCTCGAGCTTCAGCCAGCGGTATGCTGATAAGTATCACTAAGATGAGTAGGGCGATGCCAATGCTCTTTTCGGGGAGATGTCCGCTGTGTTTCTCTTTGGCGTACGTGTTGTGGAAGAGCGCCATCCCGCATCCAGCGGCTAATAGTGCGAAGTAAGCCCAGTGGTTCTTGTAAAAGAATGTTGCGTAGGCTGCGGGTTCACGCAATTCGATTAGCCAAAGGAATTCTCTACTGCCGGTGAGTTTCATTAATCCGCCTATAACCGCAAGTGCTGCACCAGAGAGAAAGATCGCTGCGAGGCAATGGCGGATTTGCTGACGGGGACTGCCAGTATAGATGAGGTTAAGCGTCATGAGTTGCAGTCCAATTAGAAATTGAAGGAAGAGACGGCTGCGCTCAGGGTTGGGGGTGGTCGGCCATGCGATATTATACTCTAACGGCAGTAGAGGGCTGAAGAGATTGTTGTATATTGTTGCGAAGTTCGGGTTAAATAGTGCATGGGTAAAAAGGATGTCAAAGAGTAGCCAGGGAGCCATCACCAGACCTCCCCAAAATATTGGACCATGCCCGTGACGTGTCGCTCTGGTCTTTACTAAATGAGCGACGAGTGGTAGGGCATTCAAGCTGAGCAATAGTGAACCCCATTCGTATGCCCAGTCGTGTCGACCGCCATTAGCAAGGGCTAGTGCTATTAGAATACATGTATTAAATATAACCATAGGTCGTGCTCCGACTGAATTTTACTTCTAGAAGTCGGATTTCGGTTTGTATGTCGAACTAAATACTGGATGCCTAGTGTGCACTGTATTGCATGCTATTGAGCTGATTGATTGCACTAGCTATTCTTTTTGAGCGCTTTTGTCTAATATTGCGAAATTAGGTGGTAGGGGAAGTGCGTGGCATAGTTTGTGCTCGTTTCTTCGGTAAGTAAATTAACTAATAATCGGGATTAGTGGCAAGCGATGGGGGGAGGCACATTTTAGTGTTTTTATTTTTCCTACGTTAGCAATTAACTAACTAAATAACTTGATACAAACGCTACAAAGTTATGGAGATAAAATCTAAGAATCACAGTCAAAGTTTGACATTTGATACATTGGAGTCACGAGCAATGGCTCGTGAGCGTCGTTATACAAAGCTCCAGTTGTTAACAACTGCTTTATTGTTGGGGGATGCTGGCATTGTTATCGTTAGCTTATTGGTCGGTTTTCAATTGCGTTTCAATACAATTTTGAGCAAGTTAGGAATGGATGCTAGCTTTGACTCGACATCTGCGTACATGCCTCAGTTTTTCTTGGCATTTGCCTTAATGATGGGGGCATTAGTGGTGAACGATCACTATGGTCGTGTGAACTTTCTTCGTCCTACTTACTCCGCGTGGAGATTGATGCGCCCTATCTTGGCATGGGCATGTGTGCTATTGTTGGTATCATTGACCTTAAGAGTTGAACCATCTATTTCACGTATGTTCGTGATTTGCACGACAATCGTACTGTTATGCTTGATGCCTACTTGGAGGTACTTGTTTACACGGCATTTTGTTCAGAGGTATTTCTTGGATGCAGTCAGGCGGAACACTTTGGTCATTGGTTGGAATCCACGAGTGCAGCAGCTCACGGAGCGCGCTGAAGCTAAAGGAGGTAGTTTTCCTTTTTCAGTGAAGGGCATCATTACGAACAGTCAGTCGGTGGATATCAGTGGACTTCCAGCAGCGATTCCGAGCTGGCAGATCGAAAGCGGGTTCGAACAAGTGATTATTAATGGAGATTATGATACTGTTCTTCTTTCGAATTCAGGTATGAACTATGAACAAAAGAAAGAGATTCAGCAATTGTGTGCTCGTGAAATGTTGGATTTTATTGTCATGCCAAATCACATTGCGACTTTGACGCGTTGTCTGCATGTGGAGACGATTCAAGGGATTCCCTTGTTAACGCAAGCGCGGCGCCCATTGGATCATATTGGAAACGCTTTGCTGAAGCGTTGTTGGGATATCGTGGGCAGCCTGTTTGGACTTGTGATGTTTGCTCCAGTGATTGCATTTTTCTGTTGGCGTGTAAGACGAGAATCTCCTGGGCCAGTCTTTTACCGGCAGACTCGTGTGGGGCGCAATGGTCAACCATTTAAGATTATTAAGATTCGCTCAATGCGGCTGGATGCAGAAGAACAGACGGGTGCAAAATGGTGTGTCGAGAATGACCCACGTCGATTGAAAGTGGGGGCATTCATGCGGCGAATGAATATTGATGAGTTGCCTCAGTTTTGGAATGTGCTTAAGGGGGAGATGAGTCTAGTCGGACCACGCCCCGAGCGTCCTGAGTTGATTGAAGGGTTTAAATCAGAAATCGATTATTACAATCTGCGTCATACGATTAAACCCGGGCTAACTGGATGGGCGCAAGTTAATGGTTGGCGAGGAGATACTAGTTTAGTGTCACGTATTGGCTGTGATATTGAGTATATTGAGAGAGCAAGTGTGTGGTTCGATTTCTATATCATGCTGCGCACTTTTATTAACCGCGAGAATGCTTATTAATTAACCTAGAACTATGAAAAATAAATATAAGACCTATCAGATTGTCTTTTTCGTGCTGTTAGCATGGGGATGTGGAGTTGTTGAAGCTGTAGAAGTCGAAACAGAAATACCTGCTGAGTTGAGTGCTGAGGAGCAAGCTGCGATTCAGCAGGCGCTAGAGATGGCACTGATTGCGGCAAGTACGCCAGAAGCTGTGGAAGCAGCGATTGTTCAAGCTCTATCGGCTGGATTACCTTCAACTACTGTGATTTCGGTTGCGTCGGTAGCAGTGGCTAAAAACCCAGTCGTCGCTCAAGTTTCTGTCGCTAATGTTGTCGCCGCAGTCCAATCTTCTGTTGGTGCCGACACGGGGGCTACTGGTGAAGGTGAGTCTGGTGAAAGCCCTAGTGGTGACGAAGCGCCTGGCGGTGACGAAGCGACTGGCGGAGGTGAAACGACTGACGGTGGTGAAACGACAGGCGGTGGTGAAACGACCGGCGGAGGCGAAACGACAGGCGGTGGGGGAGCCACGAGTGGTGGTGCTGAAACGACCGGTGGTGGCGAATCTGGTGCTGCGGGTTCTAGTTCAACAGGTCTTGTTGGAGGAGCGAGCACGAGTGGGGGCAGCGGTTCGATCCCAACGGGGAACACGAACGCTGGTGATACAGGAGCCACATATAATTAATTATCCGCTCGTTCAGATCTGAGGCTTTGAAATAGAGTTATGAGCGTTCGCGTTAAACTCTATGAGTTGCTTCTGGTTGGTTTGGCTGTCCTGATAACAGTAGGCTTGGTACTGTATTTCTCGTTACGCAGTTCACCTGCACTTTCAGAAATTACATGGTTACCGCGTTGGCTTGCCGACTGGGCAGATCGAAACGGGAATTTAAGGACTGGCGTTCCCTATCTAGGGGCAAGCTTTCTGACTTGTTGGTGTATCTCTCTATATCAGCAATTATGCCCGGCTGTAATGATTTCAGCGGGCGTGCGTTACTTTATGCACGTGGTTCTTGGTGCTAGCGTATGGTTTATTCTATTAGTACTGACGGAGTTTATGCAATTATGGATGTCTAAGCGTTGGGCGTGTTGGCAAGATGTCTTCTGGGGAGGCTGCGGGATTCTACTCGGCGTGCTCCTTTGGGGCTGCGTCGCGTGGCTCTGTGTGCGCTTGCGCTGCTCAACTAGAGCGGTTATACTAGTCTAGATTCTCAGAGGAGCCGGTTGCAGGTCGCGCTCATTAGTACTTTTCAAGACCGAGTGGTGACACTCGGTCTTTTGCTGTACCCGTCTCCTGGTTTATCAGTGGATTTGTTTATCCACGCGCATACGAATGCTTATGTCCATTCCCTAGCGCTGTAAAACACTTGCCACTTGTTAACAAGTTTACTTATTCTGTTTTGGGTCGCTTGAAGTTTTACTTATGGTGGCGGTGTTTTAATATATCATTCTCCGTCTATCTCACAGTTATAGTGAGACCTGTCAGTGTGTGGTATGGCAGCTCGTATCTGCGTAAAATGCCCCTCAAAAGTCGGATGGCGTAGCCTAGCCCTAACAACAAATACACTCATGGATCCCAAGACTATTGAAGCTTACGATACACACGCCTCTGTTTTTGCCGCACGTTATCGATCGGGAGATCGTGTCCCCGTCGAACGTCTTAAATTAGCCTTTGGGCATCGTGCGCATATTTTAGATATTGGTGTGGGCAGTGGGGTGGATATGGCGCGTTTTCTGGAAGCAGGCTATGATGTGCGCGGGTTGGAGCCCTCTCAGGTGTTGATGGAGACGGCGCTAGAGCATTTCCCTCGTTTGCAGGGGCGTCTGAGTCAAGGGGCGATCCCACTGCAGGAGGACGAGTTGCTGCAGCGTTGGCAGTCGCATTTCGATGGTATATTTTGTAGTGCGGTCTTGATGCATATCGCGCCCGATCGTCAGCAACTGGCACTTGAAGAGATGTATCGTATGTTAAAGCCCGAGGGGCGACTTCTGCTCACAGTTTCCTCCAATCGCTCAGGCTTGGATGAGCAAGGCCGCGATGAATATCAACGATACTATGCCGAGCTTTCCGAAGAGCGGGTGCTGGAGCTCAGTCAGAACGCTGGCTTTGTGCAGCAACAAACCTGGCACGACGCTGATAAGTGGCACCGTGCCGGTTTGGTTTGGGCTAGCTATCTGTTTGAGAAGCCTAAACTTAAGGCCTCCGTGCGTTGAGTCTCATCCTAGCCTTGATCGACTTTACTAGTAAACAGCTCACGAAATGAGGCACAGAGAGCGGGCCCAGGATCGCGTTCCGAGCGAAGCGACAAGACGCGGCCAGGCCGGAGGAACCGGAACGGACCATCAGGTCAGACCCGGTGTGTAAATGACGCAGTTGTGTCGGGGAGGTGTTTTGGCAACCAGGCAGATCAATGCTTAATAGGGAATGCCCTTCTGCACGGCTTTTCGCTCAATACCCACGAGGTCGTGGGAACTTAATCGAATGTTAATCCGCTTATCTTCTTTGAATGTACGCTCACCAGCAGTTGCCAGGATAGCAAGGAGCTCGCCACTGGCTGACCTACACTAGGATGTTGATCATATTCTATTTTTTTGTGAATGTGGATATTATGTGGTTTGTTTTAGAATAGCAACGACGATACTAACGGCAACCCAGAATCCAACTCCAATCCACATCGTCCACGAGTCAGAGAATGTATAAGTTGTCCCGAGCTTAGTGGGTTTTAAGTTTTCTTTTCTTTTGCTTCTTCTTGGTTCAATTGACAGTTTTCCAAAGCTTAAAATTTTCAAAAGGATCCAACCGGTGAAATAGCAAATTCCATAAATGATGAACTCCCAAAAGAAGAAGCTTAGCAGTCCGATTGATTCTTCCATTTTTTTGATATCGGTGAGGACAGGCAACCCGCCTGATGAGTAGGAAGTCCTGTTGATTTTTAGAGTTTTAGGGGCGGTTTATCGGGTTGTCCTGCTCCGGGTGGTTCTAACATTCATTTTTCTTACTAGCTGTCGTGTCAATATTAGGAGTAAAACACCAACTCCGCACAAATGTGGTGTAATTGAGAGTCCATTTTTTTGAGCATAGATCCACTCGAGAACCAACAGCACCAAAGCTACAGAATAGAATATGGTATCACTCACGGATCCTTCATTCTTCTTTCTGCCTTCTTTTTCTTTAGGAGTAAGAGATGGCTCAGGGGCTGTAAATCTGAAGGTTTTCATTTCTTTCTGCATATCGTGGAGGAGGATTGGCAACCCAGCCCGAGTGATTAGTAGTCTAAGAGGTTGTCGAATTACTGGCGCGTGAGTGGGGTAGACCAGCTCCGTCTGGTTTCGCTCTGTTAGGGTGTTCAACGAGATTAGAATAGATCCTAATCTCAAAATTGTCTGTATCTAAAACTCTGATATACGGTATTTGTTGGCTATCGGTTCTTGGTGAAGCAGAAAAAGAGATACTGTTCGTGCCCTTCGCGAGATTTGGGATTCGCATTCGCTGTTCAGATGTTCCATGTTGCTGGTTACCTGAGAACTCTGAACTGGATTGGATGTATAGTTTCCAGTTTTTGGACGAGAAGAAATCGACTTCAAATTCCTCAGGAGCTAAGGCTATGTATAGGTATGCAGTTCCGCTGTCAGCGGATTCCATACGGTGGTAATAGTCGAATAACTGTTTTTCAGTTTTATTTTTTTTGTCATAGACAAGCCCTTGAATCGCTAGGAAGTGAGTCTTTGCATTGAACGAGTTATAGGAGATTTTATTCTCTTTAATATTAAGGAAGTTTTCGATCTCGCCATGCGTGATCGTGCCCTCAATTTTATAGTTTTTAGTTGGCTCAAAATGGGTCGGCCAAGTCGTTTTTCCTGTAGCTCCAGTTCCCCAAAACGATGATTCTGTTTTAGCTTCTTCAATTTGGTCGCAAGCGCATAATACAAGGAGAGCGCATGACAATAGTGTGAATATGTATTTCATTTTTCGTTTTTAGCGTCGGGTTGGATAAGCGTCCCATTAGCGGTGATAAGCGGTTAAAAAAATACGTCTGATTGGGTTTCGTTTTTAAATTTCATTCCCTGATATCGTCGAGCATGATCTATATCGCGTTAGCGACATTACTCACTGCGATTGGTTCTCGCTTTCATTTTTCAAGGGAAGCTCAATTGGGCGAAACTCGGTATAGGTTGACCAAGTGAAATCCTCCATGTGAAGGATAATCTTTTCATCTTCTAACGGCTTAAATGTATATTCGCCGATAAAAGACTTCTCTCGCACTTCTGTTCTAAGGAGAGCAAGCTTCAGCCTTGAAGCTTTATTCTTATTTTTGATTCCAGTCGGATAGAGTGGAGTAAAGCGAGACAGCTCTATCTCGATAGTCATCTTCATCCATCCCGGCTCTCCTTGATGCTCAAAAGCCTCGAAATGCACCGACTTGAAGAGATTCGGCTCTCCAGTTATCTTCGCTGTTGGTTTGCAGCCGATGACTGCAAACAGGGCAAGAATCCAGCTTAATGTTATTAGTTTCATTTCCTTTCTCTGAGAACGTGGCATCTCAGCCTGTGAGCTCAGTCGTCCTGTTGATTTTTAGAGTTTTACGGGCGGGATAAATGGGTTGTCTGTGCCGACTGGATCAGGACTCGAATGTGTCGGATGCCCTGACCGCTCAACTGCACTCATGCTTCCCGCTTCGCCCCTAGGCTTCGCAGGACACGGCTGCTTTTCCATTCCCGACCTTGTCGGGAGAGACCGCAGCGTAAAGGACCTTGTCCCACGCAGCAGGCTTTATTTTCAATAATTTACGCTTATGATGAGGTTTCATTTTTCGTTATTAGCGTCGGGTTAGATAAGCGGTTAAGAAATACGTCTGATTGGGTTTCGTTTTTAAATTTCATTCCCTGATCGTCAAGAGGTGGCACGGAGTGAGGCACGAACGGAGTTGACCACTCTCGCCTGGGTATGCCCGGCATGTTGATAACCTTATATGGTGAAAGTCCATTGTGAAAGACCTGAATAACAAATCAATCACTAGAGAAGC
>NZ_JARXHW010000270.1:0-385 GCF_031127805.1 Thalassobacterium maritimum
CGTTCAGTAATCGAATGAAAAGAAATCGTCAGCGCTGCTATTTAACAGCAATCATATGCATGGTGGTGCTGTCCTTAACCCAACTTTTTCTAAATTTAAACGATGGCTGGAAGGAGGGAGAAATCGGACGAATTCAAGAGAAGGTTGCCCAGATCGAAGACACTATCAGAGAACTCAGCCCTCAAGAAGCACAGATAAGCGTAAACCAGTTAAACGAAGAATTAAGCTCCCTGCGAAATAGAGAAAAAATCTATAATACCTTCACTGCCATGGCTGGGCTTTTGATGGTTCCATGTGCACTGGGTGTCATTTACTTTCGCCCAAGACTGAACCAGCCGGAGCAGGACAACCCGATAACCCGCCCGTAAAACTCTAAAAACCACTA
>NZ_JARXHW010000271.1:0-385 GCF_031127805.1 Thalassobacterium maritimum
CTCATTCGAGTCACCTAGATGCACCGACGGTCAAGCCAATGAAGACGACTCTCGGAGCGCGGGCGTCCCGCCCGCGGAGTGTCTCCGCCAACGACAAGCGCAGGGCGGGACGCCCTGCCTCCGATAACGATTCTAGAGAAGTTTGATAGCAACCCACAAGCCCCTCATTCGAGTCACCTAGATGCACCGACGGTCAAGCCGATGAAGACGACTCTCGGAGCGCGGGCGTCCCGCCCGCGGAGTGTCTCCGCAAACGACCAGCGCAGGGCGGGACGCCCTGCCTCCGATAACGATTCCAGAGAAGTTTGATAGCAACCCACAAGCCCCTCATTCGAGTCACCTAGATGCACCGACGGTCAAGCCAATGAAGACGACTCTCGGAGCG
>NZ_JARXHW010000272.1:0-376 GCF_031127805.1 Thalassobacterium maritimum
GTTGATGATTTTGCCAGTTGATGGAATGAAATTTTTTTAGCCTGTAGTGTTTCCATTCTAGTTTTCAATCGGTTCAAAATTCACCAAGTGCCAGCATGACGTAGGTTCGGCTTAGCCGACAACCGCTAATGTTCACTTATATACGCTTATACTGATTCTGTATCAGCTGACGTTGAGCCTGCGTATGAATGGATAAGCGTATATGAGATCCTATAAGTCTAGTTTTCAATCGGTCCAAAATTCAGCAAGTGCCAGCATGACGTAGGTTCGGCTTAGCCGAAAACCGCTAATGTTCACTTATATACGCTTATACTGATTCTGTATCCGCTGACGTTGAGCCTGCGTATGAATGGATAAGCGTATATGAGTTCCTATA
>NZ_JARXHW010000273.1:0-373 GCF_031127805.1 Thalassobacterium maritimum
TCGACGCGCTACGCTTGCTCATGGCAGGCCAAAAGAGTTGAAAATTAAGACGAGCTATGGAATTTCCCAAAGACTTAAAGCGCGTCGAATGCCCTGAGCCTGTCGAAGGGCTGTCTTGGGTTTATATCTTATTAATGCGCAATGGGATGCTATACGTTGGACAAACTAAAAATGTCTCGAATCGCATGCGGCGACACGCTGAAGGAAGTGGCTCTCGACAAGCGAAACAACTGAAGGATTTCACTTTGGTATACACCGAAGGTCCAATGGAGACGACTGCGACCATCAAACGAGAGCGACAGCTTAAGAAGTGGTCGCGAGCAAAGAAGGTCGCGCTTATTCGCGGTGATTTTGAAAAATTGAAAACACTGAG
>NZ_JARXHW010000274.1:0-370 GCF_031127805.1 Thalassobacterium maritimum
GGCGATCTGCTGGTTCGCCTAGTCGTCGACGTCGCATTCAGTCAAAATACTCTAAGCACTATGTAGGTCAATATTTTTTCGAAATGGTATAAGAGAACCAAAGATAAGCATCTCCCTGCTCTCAGTTTGCGTATTACTGGTATTTGCGGGATTTTGGGTAGACTGAGAGATGCACTATAGTAAGCTTATCAGCTACCATCATCCGAGCAAATGAAGCGTAGATCCAGCCGCACCTATCAACTCCTTTCGCGCTCCGCGCTTCACTCGCGATAGTGCTCTTCCATGAGAAGGTTTTCTAAGTAAAGATCAAAAATTCATTTTTGCTGAGTGTTTATCGCTAATTTTGTTTGTAATATTGGATAAACGGAAT
>NZ_JARXHW010000275.1:0-367 GCF_031127805.1 Thalassobacterium maritimum
TGATCTCTAGCCCCAGTTTGTTCTCGACGAACTCACAGAGGCTAGCGAAGACACGATGTGCGGCACGTTCGCTTTTGAGCAGGACGACGAAGTCGCCCGCATAACGGACGAAACGATGTCCCCTCGCCTCCAGCTCTTTGTCCAGTGTATCGAGCACCAGGTTTGAAAGTAGAGGTGAAAGCGGGCCACCCCCGACTCACTTCGCTCGCTCCCCGCTGGCGGGACTGTAAGCTTGCGGCATCCCCTCAACTGTTGCGTGATAGCTTCCGAGTTCGATGTAGCCCGCTTTCAAGTAGCGCTTAATCAAGCGCACGACAGGGCCATCCCCATCGAGACGCTCACGTAGTGCTTCCAACGCACGCGCTTG
>NZ_JARXHW010000276.1:0-364 GCF_031127805.1 Thalassobacterium maritimum
TTTGGAAAGGTTTGGGCCTTTTCTTTAGTGCTCTAGGTTCGCTACGATTCTCTCGCAAGGGAACCTTCTCGCTCGCAATGACCAGAAGCATTTCGTCAAAGATTCTAGCACGGGTTCGTGGTGCATCTTTCGCGGCATAAATGGCGTAGGAAAACTGCCGTAAGGTATCGACAGTGCCCTTGAAGCTTAAGCGCGTCAGATCGCACAGGTAAAGGCTTGCAGCCTCTTGCATTAGGGATCGGATCAGGTTATGGGCGATGATGAACATTCGCAGCTCCTTGCGCACCATTTTCGGGGTTTTGCATCGGAGCATTTCCATGCCCATCGTGGTTTTGATGTGACGAAAGAACAACTCGACTGCCCA
>NZ_JARXHW010000277.1:0-358 GCF_031127805.1 Thalassobacterium maritimum
ATATATTAATCAAACGAAGACGATGATCATGCATGCTTAACGCTAGATTATTCAAATCCAACGCTGACCGAACTTCCGACTCAAGGTTCGGGCCCATACTAAGTCGCTGCTCCAGAGCAGTTGCCACACTCGCGGACAATCTAGACGCGTCTCGTCGTGGGTGTAGATTTTGCAGTGACGGGGAGTAGGCTTGAACTTGCACAATTTTATCCTCTTGAACAATCCACATCTCTGAAAGAATGACCGGACCAGAGCTTTGTCGGTATAAAGAAAGAATATTTAGATTTGAGCGAATTTCAGCACGTAATTTCTCTGCAGCATCTATAGCTCGAAGTCCCATCGTTTTACGCCGAAATAC
>NZ_JARXHW010000278.1:0-358 GCF_031127805.1 Thalassobacterium maritimum
GTATTTCGGCGTAAAACGATGGGACTTCGAGCTATAGATGCTGCAGAGAAATTACGTGCTGAAATTCGCTCAAATCTAAATATTCTTTCTTTATATCGACAAAGCTCTGGTCCGGTCATTCTTTCAGAGATGTGGATTGTTCAAGAGGATGAAATTGTGCAAGTTCAAGCCTACTCTCCGTCACTGCAAAATCTACACCCACGACGAGACGCGTCTAGATTGTCCGCGAGTGTGGCAACTGCTCTGGAGCAGCGACTTAGTACGGGCCCGAACCTTGAGTCGGAAGTTCGGTCAGCGTTGGATTTGAATAATCTAGCGTTAAGCATGCATGATCATCGTCTTCGTTTGATTAATATAT
>NZ_JARXHW010000279.1:0-353 GCF_031127805.1 Thalassobacterium maritimum
ATCGTGGAGGACTGGCAACCCAGCCCGAGTGATTAGTAGTCTAAGTGGTTGTCGAATATCTGACGCGTAAATGGGGTTGACCAGCTCCGTCTGGATCTACGTTTCATTTGCTCGGTTGATTGTGGTTTGTCGAGTGCTCGATTCTGAATCCTTTTTCTTCTTTTCTTTGGCCATGCACTCAAGTCGGTAGATTAACCACATCGTGCCCATCATGCCGCACATGGGTATAGTCCGTGTTACTTTTTCGCTCAGATCCGTCGATTCTAATTCACTTAGCATCCAGATCCAGAGGAACATCGTGGTGTAGCCGAGAATGATTGTGAATCGAAGTTTCATTTCTTCTGTAGATCGTG
>NZ_JARXHW010000027.1:0-67056 GCF_031127805.1 Thalassobacterium maritimum
GCGATTCGAAAAGTTGCAGACGACCTTTGCCGCGATGGTCGCCATCGCGGCAATCCTCGTATGGATCAAATTTTAATTTAAAACACTACCTAGTATAAACTAGGCGCGGCGACGGCGTAGCATCACCGAGCTCAACGCAAGACATCCAGCCAGCAAGGCGTAAGTGCTCGGCTCGGGAACTGCAGATACGTCACCAATCACACCAACATTATCGTAATTAATTGCAGATGACGAAACGCCACCGGTCCCTCCCCAAACATAAACACGAAACTCTGTAGCTGTTGTAATATTTTGGAAGGCGGATACTCCAGAGACATCAACCGAAAACTGTTGATACGGATTGAGCCCGCCTGCAACTGTCGTGACGGCTCCTAGATAGACGGACGTATCAGTGTCCTCAAAACCAGTAATCGAAGACATCAAGGCAAACGATTCAGCACTTTTAGTATTGTTGCCTGCCCTGGACGCGCTGAATAAAATCGCGTCCAAATTCATCTCAAATCCAGTATCGGGAGTTAGCGTGAACGAAAAATAATCTCCGGCAGCAATCGCAGCGTCGCGATTGCCGTTTAGTAGCAAACCATTGGTCGCACGAAAATTACCAGCTGCTTCCGAAAAATCAATGCCAGCAGTGGTTCCAGTGCTATCACCAACGGTATCGTTGAAATCGAAGCCAGTATTGGCCGCGTTTAAATTAAAACTGCTTGCGGTGACATTGCTCGCTTCGAATGAAGCATCTTGAGGCGTCCCAGCAGTGAAGTCGTAGCCAACAATCGTCGCGGCTTGTGAGCTGGCAAATGCAGCTCCACAGCCTAGACCGAAGAGGAATAATTTTTTCTTTAACATAGTTAGATTGGGTGAATAAACTGAGTTGGTAAGATCTAGATATTAACAAAATGCCATCACAGCGTCTATAATGTGTACACCTGATGACTCGTCGTGGATAGGTCAGCGCAGTGCTCAACTGAATTGCTGGAACTGTATCCTATTCGTGCCTTGCATACAATTGTATGACTGCGCCTGCTAATGACAAATTTCCGAGACTAAACGAGGCCTAGATTCTCGCCTCCCCCGCCTACTTATAGCTTGTTCTTCTTTTTTCTGGAAGCATGTCCGCGTGGGAATTCCGTTTTGGCGCGACCTTTTTCCGCATCGGACAAGTTCGCCCAGTCGGTAGTATGGTTGCTTAAGATCGGCACTTCGGGGAACAGAGTTCCGGTCGCGCGTTGTTCACTACCGCGCTTCATGTATTCGCCCAGCTCCTCGCGGGTTTGCTCCGCGAGTGCCATCATTTCAGAGACACGTTCGGGATGCTCCGCGGCAACATTATTGTGTTCCGCGGGATCCGTCGACAGATTATAGAGTTCAGGTGTCTGGATCGGTTTTGCCTTCCCGCCAGCAGTGCTCCACCACGGCATCTGTTCCTTCGTGCGCGGCAGGTGCAGTTTCCAATCTCCCACACGCACGGCCTGCAGGTTTTCGCAGTTATAATAATAAAACGGTTCCAGCTCCGGACGCGTTAGTTCGCCGCCCTCAAACAAGGGGGTCAAACTCACACCATCGTAAATCCGATCACTGGGCAGCGCTGCACCGATCAACTCGCTCAAGGTCGGGAACAGGTCCATTGCCAGCACGGGCACGTCTGAAACTTCGGGCTGAATCCGGCCCTTCCAGTAAAGAATAAAAGGCACGCGATGCCCCCCTTCAAGGGAAACGAATTTGGTGCCGCTGTAAGGCTGCGCATACTGCTCCGCAACGGGGCCATTATCCGAGCTGAAGATCACCAGTGTATTTTCCAAAATACCATTGTCTTCGAGCGCCTTCAGGATTTCACCGATTCCCCAGTCCACTTCCTGTATAATATCGCCACGCGTGCCATCTTTGGAAGAGCCTCGGAATTTAGGACCGGCTTGATACGGCGTGTGCGGATAGTTGTGCGCGAAATAAATGAAGAATGGCGAAGCCTCCTGCCCTGAGCGAGCCGAACGGGTGAAGTCTTCGATATGCTTCACCATGCGCGCGGTGTAGAGCTCGGTCAGCTTGGCCAGCGGTGTGTTTTTGTAAACGACTTCCCGCTCATCATAAAAGCGCTTGTCATGTCCCATATTTTCAGGCGCACCGTAATAGTGATCAAAGCCTTGGTGCCAGTAAAGGAAGGGCTCCTGCATGCCGAGGTGCCACTTGCCCACCATCGCAGTGGTGTAGCCCTGCTGCTTGAATTGCTCAGGAATCGTGATCTCGTCGGGGTTCAGACCGAGGAACCAATGTGCTTCACGCTTTGGATTGATCCCCATGTAGAGGCCATTGCGCTGCGGGTAGGCGCCCGTCATAAAAGCGGCACGCGAGGGCGAACAAATCGAGGCGCCCGTATGAAAATCGGTAAACTGCATCCCCTCCGCTGCCATGCGGTCAATATGGGGCGTGCTCACCTTCGTCGCACCATAGCAACTCACATCGCTGTAGCCCATATCATCCATGAGAATGAAGATCACGTTGGGTTTATCGGCACCTGCACTGCAGACGGCGGCTAACAGAAAGCCGAGCACAAAAAGCTTAATTTTAAATAGTAATTTCATATTCGTTTATAGTTTATGGACAAGTGTCCATGCTCCCATTGTGATAACTTCGCATAGGAGTCGGGACACTTGTCCCGCCCCCACGCCAGCAATTATTTTTTATCCTGCGGATTTTCGAGTCCATGCGGCCGTTGATCGGAGCCGTTGCGATCAATATCCCCGAGTTCCGCGCGAGCGCGATCGGCCACTTTGCTCAACTCTGCGACGATTTCCGGATGCTGCGCGTAGACGTTTTTCTTCTCGCCGGCGTCTGAATCCATCCGAAACAGGAGCGGCTGTTTCAGCGTCGTGTAAACCCGCTGACCGCTGTCTTTTTTAGCCCAATACGGTTGCTCCTTCGCTGTTCTAGGAAAGTGTAGTTTCCACTTTTCATTGCGCACCGCCTGCAGGTGCACGCCGTTGTAATAGTAAAAATAATCCCGCGGGCTTTGCTCTGTTTTTCCGCTCAACAGATCGAAAATATTCGTTCCGTCGAGTGTGACATTCTGTGGGAGTGCCGCCCCCGCCAGCCCGGCAAAGCTGGGCAGCAAATCCATGCTGCTAATCATCGCATCGGACACCTGTCCCGCAGGGATCTGCCCCGGCCAATTGAAAATGGCCGGCACACGGTGGCCCCCTTCCATCGTGACGTATTTACCTCCGAGCAAGGGCTTGGCTGAACCGTCCCGCGCCGGCCCGTTGTCGGAGAGAAACACGATCAGTGTGTTCTCGGTCAGGCCAGCGGCCTCCACGGCCTCACGCACGCGCCCGACGCTCGCATCTAGTTCCAGAACGAAATCAGCATAATTCCCCTCGCGTCCTTTGATCCCGGAACTGCCTTTAAACGGCTGACTGGGCAAGATGGGGCTATGTGCAATATGATGCGCGAAGTAGATGAAGAACGGCGCCTCATGCTCGCCCTGAATAAAGTCAACGACCTCGTCTGTGTAGCGTTGGGTGACTTTTTCAAAGGCGATGTCCTTTTCCACGACGTCGTGATTATGATACAGCGTGGTGGCGTCATCGATCTGCGGCACGAAGTTACTGTGCAGGCCGAGGTAGTCATCGAAGCCGGCATCGAGCGGATGCGAACCTTCGACATGAAAGCCTAGGTGCCACTTCCCCACAATCTTAGTGTAATAGCCCGCCGATTTGAGCAGCTCCGCCATCGTCACCTCCTCTGGGGCAATGCCATATTCCGCATACTTCGGTGTATCATGCCTGGATATGGGATGTCCCGCCCGCATGGGATAGCGCCCAGTCATCAGCGCCGCGCGCGAGGGCCCACAGACATTGGCAGCCACCAGGCAATCCGTGGCGCGCAAGCCCTCGGCCGCCAGACGATCGAGGGTCGGCGTCGCCACAGGTCCGCCATAGCATCCCAAATCTCCGTAACCGAGGTCGTCGGCAAAGATCAGGATGATATTCGGCTTCGACTGACTAGCCACAGCGGACTGTTTCGCTGCGACAGCCAAAAGGGGTGCCAAGCAGAGGGCACTCGCTAAGACGATGAATGATCGGATTCTCATAATAAAATTTATTCGATAGAGCTTATTTACTTTAACAAAGTCAGCGGATGAGCCTCGTCCACCCATCCAGCGGGTCGACTGTTTTGTTTGAGTTCGAGCTCGAAGGCTTCGGCATGCGCCTGGAGTTGCTCAGCGATTTCGGGCTGTGCGTTAAATAAGTTATGACGCTCGGCCGGATCTTCATCGAGACGATACAAAGCCATAATCGGTGAGCTCGATCCTTTGCCGCGACGGGCCTTATCTTTGCCATTCACTTTGCCGAAATGTAATTTCCATCGCCCCGAGCGGACGGCCTTGAGATCGTCGCCTTTGTAATAGAAAAAAACGTCGTGTGGGCTGCGGGCATTTTCAGTCAGCACGGGTAGAATGTCTTTTCCATCAATCACGCGATCGTCCGGCAGTTCCGCCCCTGCCAGCTTGGCGAAGGTCGGCAGCAGGTCCATGGCTGTCATTAGCTCGTCATTTGTCTGCGCGGCCGGAATCGTCCCCGGCCAGCGAATCACTGTCGGCACACGTTGCCCGCCTTCGAAACTACTCCCCTTCTTGCCACTGTAGGGCTCGGCATGTCCGACCGAAGGTCCGTTGTCCGAGGTAAAAATCACCACGGTGTTTTCATCGACACCATTCGCTTTCAAGGCATCGAGAATCTGCCCCACCGACCAGTCGATCTCGCGAATCGCATAATTGTAAAGCTTATCGCGGGTCTTGTAATCGACGCCGGTTTCATTTTTCAGCTTCGCGAGAATGGCCTCTGGCGCCTGTTGCATAAATGCCGGTGACATATGGATCGGGCGATGCGGTGCCGGATGCGGCACATAGAGAAAAAAGGCCTCGTCTTTATGACGCCCGATGAAGTCGACCGCGCGCTCGGTGATACGTTGAGTCAAGTAATCCGCATCGGGCTCCGCTTCGATCACGGTCTCCATTTCCATCAAAGGCAGCGGCGGGAAATGGTGCTTGGGATTGGTATGATAGGGATGAATGTCATGACTGTAAGGCAGGCCAAAGAATTCATCAAAGCCCTGACGTGTCGGCAAAAACTCTGGCTGATCCCCGAGATGCCACTTACCAAACATCCCCGTAGCGTAGCCCGCAGATTTCATCAGTTCGGCGAGGGTGATTTCATCCGGGTGCAAGCCATGGTGGTCGGCGGCAAGAAAAACGCCACCCGCCAAGCCGATCCGTCTGGGATAGCTCCCCGTCATCAATGCCGCCCGCGAAGGCGTGCACACCGAACCCGCCACATAGAAACTAGTCAACTTGGCCCCCTCCTCTGCCATGCGATCGATGCGCGGCGTCTGCACATGATCCCCACCAAAGCAGCCGAGGTCGGCGTAGCCCTGGTCATCGGTCAGAATGATCACGACATTTGGCTTCGTTGCCGCACTGCAAACCGTGGCCAGCAATAGCCCCCATACTAGAGGATTGAATTTGATAAATTTGTTCATGATCCGTTTCCAATCAGCCCCCCAAAAAGGAGACGGGACACTCCTGTCCCGCCAGCCGTTCGAGCATGGACAAAGCACTGCATCATTAAAGAATACAAATCTCTTAAACCAGCGAGACCTGTAAGCTTTCTCCCTTCTGGATGGTGATGCCTGATTCAAATTTCAAAACGTAGCAACCGTCCACCATCTGAAAACGCGCCTCCACGGGCTGACCGTTTACAGCAACCGTCGCACTCTTCGCCTTCGTGCCCTTGACTTGATCCAAGCTAAACTCCTTCAAGTGCAAACGACCGTAGCCGACTTCGAGCACAGCGTTCTGCTGGCCTCCCTCCACCTTCTGCGTAAAGCGGCCCCAGCCTTCGGCGGTCGTGAAGGCTGCCTTGAAATCTTCCGGACTCAATTTCGGCCCAAAGCCCAACTTCGCTTCGGGACCATCGTAGCGATATCCACAGGCAGCCAAGTAAGTGCCATAACTGGCCATGGCACGTGAGTAGTGATCCGAGCATTCGATTTCGTTGTAGGGATTGCGCTTATCCGCCGAGTAGCGGTCGTAGATCGCTTTACCAATCGCCATGGCCTCTTCGATCATATCTTCCCGCAACATGTGCGCGGCGACCTGCCACTCAAAGCCTGTCATACATTCGTTGAGATAGCCGGCGTAATTTTCGTTACCACTCTTTGGCTCCACCTTACCATGTGGAAAACTGGTCATGACCAGTCCCGCATCACCGGGCCCGGCATACCAGCGCCCATTCGTCATCACTTTGCGAAAGGCTGCGACATCGGGCGTGAAGTTATACTTCCAGAGTGCCTGTAAGGCCTTGCGTGTCTTCTCCCGTGGTAAAATTGGATCGAGTCCGATTTCATACAACCAGCTGTCCCCGAGCACTTGGTCGATATGGCAACCGTTAGTCGAGCCGTGCATTTGAGTCTCATCCT
This sequence comes from Thalassobacterium maritimum, assembly GCF_031127805.1. NCBI lineage: Bacteria > Pseudomonadati > Verrucomicrobiota > Opitutia > Puniceicoccales > Coraliomargaritaceae > Thalassobacterium > Thalassobacterium maritimum. The sequence continues at coordinate 6,472 of NZ_JARXHW010000027.1, forward strand.
GTGGCGGAATATGCACGAAGTAGCCGAACTCCTCATTCCACAGCTCTTTCACCATCTTAGGTGCGCCCTTGGCGACGATCCGCTCATAGCGCTCTGCGACTGCCGGCTGATCCATCTGACGCGCCATCACTGCCGAAGCCTTCAGCGCGGCGTGGTAGACGTTGATCAACCAAGGCACCTTGCCGTACCAAGGTTCGTCCAGTGTATTGTGCTGGGCGCCGGAGAGAATCCCGTCTTCATCGGCATCCCATTCCTTAATGACAAAGTCCATCGAAAGCTTCACCCGATCCCAAATGCTGGCGAGAAAGCTGTAGTCAGTCGTCATTTGACTCTCACGCAGCACACGAATAATGGTGCCGCAGGTGCCATCGAGCGCGTCGTCGCGCCCCTTCGCGCCATCCTTCATGGAATAGCGGAAAAAGATCATACCATTCTTCGGATCGAAGCCTCGGCCATACTCGATGCGATCGCGGCATTCGCGCTCGATCTCGGGGAAGATTCGGGCGAGCCCTTGCGCGTAATTCCACACGTGAGTGCAGTTCCCAGGGCAACAGCGCACCCCCTCTTCCATGTTGTAAATATCCTCTGTCTCTCCCTTGGCATAGACACGCTGCACCATCTGAGTCTGCATGCAGTCGATTGGGATAAAGGCGCGCTCCAAGAACCAATACGGCAGACTGGAATCATACCAGGTATCGGTCCATTGCTTAGTGGTGCCATAGAGCTCCGTTTCACGACTCGCGACTTGCGCCGCCGCATCCGCCGCAGTCGGCCACTGAGTCGCATAGTGATAGCTTCCCGGTGCGGTCTTTTTACCAAAACCGACGCCGTAGTTTACCTGAGGAATCCGCCAGGAAACGGCAAAGGAGACCGTCTGCGATTCGCCGGGCTTCAAGCTGAGCTGACGACCGATCGAGGCTGCGCGGCTCGTCCCTTCGGTGTCAGAGTTCCCCACCGTAAAGGCCGCTTCGGCCCCCGGTTTCGCTTGATTGACCTCAACAAAGTCTGCGGCCGCTTGACCAAAAACGCCAAGTGCGACGGCATTGCCATTCTTGCCCGCGCTCGAGCACTCGACTGTCGCAATGTCCTCAAGCGGACGATAGACACTCTGCGCGGCCCCCTTGCCGGCCCAGAGATTTTCGATCCAGCCCGCGATGCCGACTTCCTGCGTCTTGGCGGAATGATTCGTCACCGTATAACGCATGACAATGACCGGATAGCTGGACTCGTCACGATTCAAAGGAATGAAAGGTGTATAGGCCTCCAACTGCACCCCCACCGGAATCGCCTCGTCCGTATAGTCCACCTGCGCCATCGGGTATTGATTGGTAAAAGTCACATCGCGAAAGCCCCCCGAATCCAGCGTGTGCACTTTGCCATTCACTTTCACCGCGAAGCCCTGCCCAGAAGGCGCCTGAGCCATATCGGGTTTCATATAACGGAGCCCCTTGGGAGTGTGCTTCTTGTCTTTCTCCGCGGTCAGATTCCAGCACCACAGCTCGCCGTCGCCGCTCAGATAGACCTGCCCCGTGCCCATACCATTGATCGGCATGCCGATATAATCCACCTTGCCCGCCTTCACTGTGGTGGCTTGTCCACGTGCGTAGAGGCTCTTGATCCAGTCAGCACTCAGCTTCTTATCCGCCGGTATAATTTTGTCGAAGTCCTTCGCTTCAAAAGGACCGGCCATCACATTCATCCGTCCGACCATCAGCATGGCGGCAGTCAAACCGGAGGCTTTAATAAAATCACGACGCCCAGTAAAGGCATCCGAAGTTTTTGTGGGGGTATTCATAGTTGAAGACTATTATAACGAAAACAGCACATCACCGCTATCACTGATATAAGTGATCGTTTCTTCCAAGCTAAGCTGCATCGATCGCGAAATGTGTCATTCCCCAATCGAAACGAAAATAAGCGTTTTTAAGTTAAACAGCGCGTCTTCGCGCACCTTGCCGAAACCGACTTCACAGTCAAACGTGCCGACTTGGTTCAGCTCAATTTCGCCGAGATCCAAGAGCTCGTATGTGTTCCAATTCTTGGTGGCTGGCACGGTGGCACGAAGTGTTGTCCCGTCGAGTTTGAGTTGCACTTCACTCCCGGCAAATTTACCTGCACAGGCATAGACTGCTTTGACGCGAAAGCTGCCTGGCGCCGGCACGTTCATTTCCCAAGTTGCGCTGGCTTGCGGGTCGGTCCAGAAACCGATGTGACTGTTGTCCACCAGTTTAATGTCAGGCCCGTTCAATTTAGCAGCGGCGGCCTGCAGCACCAGCTCGTCGCCAGAGAAACTGTAGCCCTCCGGTGCCGCTTTAACCGTCTGCAGCCCTTCGTAATCCAAGCGTAAAACCGTCGCGTATTCAGTCGGCGCAAGAGAACCGAGCTCGATGTCGAGCCCCTGCTTGCTGCGAATCATCGCTAGCGCTCGTTGATCATAGCTGTAAACCTGTGCGTGATCGAATTGCACACCACTGAGCGTAAACTTACCCGACTTTGGCCAATCGAATAGATAAAGGAACAACTGCCCCGACTCCGCGCTGGACCCCTTAAGTTGTGCCACGCGTCCCCAGGTTTGCTCTGGCACGGCCACGAATTCGGCCCCATAGAGTGCTTCACTGTGCGCAGAGGTCCACGCCCCCATCTCTTCAAATTGCTGGATCGACATTTCAGGCCAGGAACCATCGGCTTGCGGGCCAACATTCAGCAACAAATTGCCCCCCTTGACCACGATATCGATCAGCTTCTGAATCAACTCTTCGGTGCTCTTCCATTTGGTATCACTCTTCTTGAAGCCCCAGGAGTGATTCACCGTCCAGCAGGACTCCCAGACATGATCCAGCGCCGCACCAGGGGTAAAATTCTCCGGCGTGCCGAAGTCTCTCTTAAACTGCTTACGCTTAGCGACACGGTTATTAATAATCATATGTGGGCTGAGCTCGCGCAGATAATTGTAGAGGTCGACGCCGTCTTCCATGGTCCACCACGGTGTCCAATCACCGTCAAACCACATGATTGCGGGATCGTAGCGGTCGATCAGCTCCTTGAGTTGGGCCTTCATGTAGGTGACATAGCCTTCCTTGTCCCGCATCGGTGGCCGGTTGGTCGCCTGCTCCGCGCGCTGCGAAGAGTGATGCCAATCGATGATCGAATAGTAAGTGCCAAATTTGACTCCATATTTATCACAAGCTGCTTTCAACTCGCCCAGAATGTCGCGCTGAAAGTCGTTCGCCTCGCCCAGATCATACTCGGTGTACTCGCTATCCCACAGACAGAAGCCCTCGTGGTGCTTGGTCGTAATGACCATGTATTGCATGCCAGCCTCTTTGGCCCGCTTCACCCAGGCGTCCGCATCCAGCGCGTCGGGGCGGAAATCCGCCGCCAACGGAATATATTCCTCTGGCGTGATTTTCCCCCAGCGCTGAATCCATTCCGCATACTTCTCAATCGGCTCCCCCTTCCACTCCCCCCCGAGCGTCGAATAAACGCCATAGTGGATAAAAAGTCCAAACTTGGCATCTGTGAACCACTGCATGCGCTCCTGATACGCAGCATCGCTCTCCGGAATCATTTCATTGGCAGCTGCCAGCGCGTGCCCGACAAGCAGGCTGGATAAGACGAATGGGATAATTTTCTTCATGGAATTATAAATTGAACACGGACGATCTTGCATGGGGAAACACATAAAGTAACAAAAGCGCCTGCCACCTGCCTATCACGTATAAAAGCTATAGTGGGAGCTCGAAAGCAAAGTAGGCACAACAAACGAAAATTCGGGAGGACGCCTCATTCCTGTCCTCAAATGCCCCACGCACACTTTCCGCTTGCCGAAGTCGAAATTTTCTAACGAACTGCTAGAATGCCTCAACTGCTAGCAAAACCTAACGAAAACGTCGAAAACTTCATCGCCCGCTGGCAAGGCGCGGAAGCCGCCGAAGAAGCCAAAGAAAAAATCATCTGGCTCAGTCCCGAATACCAGTGTCCAGAGAAGGCAGAAGACAGAGGTCAGAAACCAGAACAAACCGAACTCGCTGGAACCGAACCTGCGACCTCTTCACCCCCAGCGAAGTGCGCTACGCAGCCATGGCCAAAGGACCTCCCCAATCAGGTCGCCGCCATTCACGCCCTCCTCCCCGAAACCGGCCTCGACGCCAAAGCCATCGCTCCCCCACGTTGGCAAACGCACAAAAAAAGCGCCTAGAAGAAATCGACCAAATTTTGACGACGCTTAAGAAACTGGGGGCAGTTATGAGCGATGAAAACCAAAAAACTATATTGATACCATGACGCTACAAATACCCAATACACTAAAAAAACAAATCGTTGAAGGTAAAGCTGTGCTCTTTCTAGGTAGCGGCGCTAGCTTAGGAGCAAAAAAATCTTCTGGCGATGAGATGTATACAGTTTCAGCATTACGCGATAAGTTACTAAGTCATTTTTTCGCTGATCGAACAGAACTTAAGAATAGACAACTAAGCCAAATAGCAGACTTTGTCGAAGTTGAGTTTGGCAGAAAAGCGCTACTAGATGCATTGTTTGATCTGTTCTCTGACTTTGAACCCGCAGCTTTTCATCTGCTAATACCATTATTTCCATGGGCAGCAATAGTTACAACGAATTACGATCTAATTGTGGAAAACTCCTACAAACTTTGTGAAAAAAATGCACGTAACATTGTAACCTACATAAATCAAAACGAAGACTTTGAGGGACAGTTAAAACTAAAGGCCAATTCGATTCCCTTTTTGAAAATTCATGGCTGCATTTCGAACTCATCTGACATGCAGACACCACTCATCATCTCCAAAGACCACTTAACCAAGTATAAAAAAAACCGTGAGCTGATGTTCGATTATTTACGTGATTTGGCTGAAAGAAATACTGTTATTTTTTGTGGCTACTCGATTGAGGATCAACATCTCAGAAATCTGCTATTTGATTTAACTGATGAAACAAGAACACGTCCTCGCTACTACTACAATTCGCCAAACCAGACAGATTTAGATACAAACTACTGGGGATCACATAGAGTTGAAGTGTTGAATTGCGACTTCGAAACCTTCTTGAAAGCACTTACAAAATGTATCAGTGAAACAGAAAGAGATTTCTCACGCATCATACTACGCGGTGATTTAAGCCTAAAAACACACTATCAAATAAGCGAACCAGCCGAGTCCGATGAGCTAGTTGAGTTTTTACAAAAAGATGTGTGGCATGTTCATAGCTCATTGGTGACGGAGAAAGCAAGTCCACGCCAATTTTATAGCGGATTCGACAATTCATGGACGCCCATAATCAATGAACTAGACGTTTCACGGAGTATTGCAGACGCCGCAACCATTGATGGTGTACTATGCGATTCTGAACAAATCGTACAGCTTTATCTAATCAAAGGCCCAGCCGGCAATGGTAAATCTGTCATACTAAAACGGATCGCCTATACAGCTGCGGAATCCTATGATAAGCTAGTTCTTCACTTGAGGCCCGATGGCGCTATTAAATTTTCAGCAATAAAAGAAATCTCAGACCTAACAAATAAAAGGATTTATCTATTCATTGACCATGCCGCTATCCATGCCTCCGAAATCTCGAATCTCATCAGGTTTTGTTATAGATCAAAAATTAAAGTAACAATATTTCTATCCGAAAGAGAAAATGAGTGGAACATGCGATGCAGTGAATTAGATGGATACCTTGACGCAGATTTCACCGTCCCATACTTAAACAAAAAAGAAATATATGAATTACTAGAAAAACTTGAAGTCGCTCAATGCCTTGGAACGCTAGAAGAAATGTCTCCTGAAAACCGCTTCAAAGCATTTCATGAGAACGCAAAAAGGCAGCTATTAGTTGCTCTACACGAAGCAACACAAGGACTACCATTTGAGAACATAGTTGTAGATGAATATAACCGAATTCTTCCTGAAGAAGCTCAACACCTGTATCTAGACATCTGCACGTTAAACAGACTTGGCGTTGCTGTACGTGCTGGATTAATCTCACGAGCGAGTGGCATAAGCTTTGACATGTTTCAAAGTGATTTTTTTCGTCCGTTGGAAAGTATTGTTCGTCATCGGAAAGACCCTTATTCAGGTGAAATCTACTACGAAGCTAGGCATTCGCATATCGCTGAAATCGTATTCGATCAGATACTCAACAATGAGAATGATCGGTATGATCATATTATAAGGTTGCTGAGTGAAATTAATATCGAATACCAAAGCGACAAAGAGGCATTTAATGCAATAATGAGAGGTAGAGGACTTGCTCAAGCTTTCTCAGATATAGAATTAGGGCGTGATCTCTTTAAACGAGGATTCCAACGGGTTGGAGAGCCTGCCTTTTTATTACAACAGGCTGCCCTGCTTGAAATGAATCATAAAGGTGGGAGCTTAAATATCGCTGAGAAATACCTAAAAAAGGCGATGGAGGCTGCTCCTTGGGACAAACCCATAAAGCATACGTATGCAAACTATTTACGTAGAAAAGCCTCTGACTCTAGAGACTCTCTCGCCAGACAAAAATACAGAAGAGATGCAAAAAAGTATTTAAACGAAACAACCGAAAGTACTGACGAGAAACCTTATCGTAGATATACAGCGATTCAAGTTAGTTTGGATGAGTTAACCGACATACTTCAAGTCGAAGTAGATGACTCAGATAAGGCAATGTTGCGGCGTATTACAGAAAAAACAAATGACTTAGAAAAAAACTTTTCAGCAGCACGACAGTTATTCCCAAACAACGATAAGTTTTTTGAACTAGAGTCCAAATTTAGGAATGTTATTTCTGATTCAAAAGGCGCCTTAAGAGCCCTTGAATTAGCTTTTGAGAGAAACCCGAGAAATGAGTATGTTGCGGTTAGAATTTCAAAATTCCACGAATCTAACAATGATCGGCCCAAAGCTATAGAAACTCTACAAAAGTGTATTGAAAACAGCGGCACAGCTAAGATTGCCCATTTTTGCTTAGCTAAAATACGCATTAATAATGATGAAACTTCTGAATTAATACTACAACATTTAAGGAAAAGCTTTTCAGATGGTGATTCTAATTATGACGCGCAGTTCTGGTATGCTAGGGAACTTTTCCTTAATAATAAGCATGATGAATCAAGAGCTATGTTTGATACTACGAAAACCCTAAAGCTACCGCCCGACTTCAAAAACTCTATCAGAGGTATAGTGAGGAAAAATGGAGAGAATGTCGATTATGAGGGGACTATAGAACACTTTGAGGAGAACTATTTATTTCTAAATTATGGTACTAATAATAAAGTAAAAATCTTTACACATGCTGAAAGATGCACCGCTGACATTTGGGAAAAAATCACTCCAAAATCGCAAATAGTATACAATCTAGGGTTTACGATGAGAGGGGCACAGGCAGTTATTATAAGAATCAAAGAATGATCTACCTGCAAGCCAAGCGATTCACGGAACAGAAAGTCGGCCGCCCGGGTGTGCAAAAATTCGTCGGCGCGCTCGCAGGCCAACAGGCCAACAAGGGAGTTTTCATGGCCACCAGTGGCTTTTCCAGAGATGCCATCGAATTCGCTGCCAACGTGCAGCAAAAAGTCATCCTAATCAACGGCCCCTGCCTCGCCGACCAGACGATCGAGCACAATCTAGGTGTTTACACCAAACACACCTACGAAGTTAAAGAGATCGATTCGGACTACTTTGAGGATAGAGGCATGTCACGGAAAGACTACTACGAAATTCAACTTAGTACCTATCATTTTGAGCATCCGGTGAGGAGCTAAAGGAGCCCAACGGTAGCGAACGCCACAAACATGGACAGGAGTGTCCATGCCCCTGTGTGGCTCCCCCTGAATAACTACTTCACGACCTTGTATTCAGATAATTGAGACACTAACTGCTTCACGACATCGGGATGCTCGTGATACAGATTCGTGCTTTGACTGAGATCGGTTTCGAGCTCATAGAGTTGTGCAGGCGGGGCGTCTTTGCGAATACGCCCATTCTGAATATCGCTGTTTTTGCGGCCTGAGTAGGCAACTGCTGGCGGACCAGCGAAATTGTTCTGCCCTGGCTTCCTTCCTTTAAATCCAGCACCACCTTGAAAGGGAAGATAGGCCCACTTCCCTGTGCGAAGCGCAAGCTGCCCTTCTTGACGCGCAGCGATGAGCAAATGATCGCGCAGCGGATGCTCGGGGTCCTCTAACAATGCAGGTAACATATTGATACTGTCTGGCGCGACATTCGTTTGATCGGTCAAGGCGGCAAAGCTGGCAAAGAGATCCAACGTGCACAGCAATTGATCCGACTGCGTGCCTGGCACGATCTTGCCCGGCCAACTGGCGATGAAAGGCACGCGATGTCCCCCTTCCCAAGCACTGAATTTATAGCCCAGTAATTCACCCCGGCTGTCGTGTCCCTGCTTAAAAGCTTCCTGCCCAACGACACTGAACATCGGCCCATTATCACTGGTAAGAATAATCAAAGTGTCTTCCAAAACCCCTTGGCTTTCGAGCTGTGCCAAGAGCTGGCCCACAATCCAATCGAGCTCGTGAATCACATCCCCATAGAGCCCCGCCTCGCTGCTGCCACGAAACTGCGGTGCCGGCGTGTAAGGGTGGTGAATCTGCACGGTCGAATAATAAAGAAAGAAGGGCTGCCTCTCCTGCCCTGAAGTGGAACGCTCGATCCAATCGTTTGCTTGCTGCGTCAATCGCGTGCCGACCTCGTAGTCCTTGTAATGCGCATGCGCTTGAACCGCCCCTCCAAATTCATTGTTAGAGCGCTTGCCCGCCTCGGGTGCAATCGGCGTCAACGGCGTCGCGGCCTTTCCACCTTTGGGGCCCAGGTATACGAGCGGATCTGCGGGATCCGCAGCGACGATCTGCTCGTTCTCCACGTAGACAAATGGGCTGACACTGTTGCCAATCGGTAGCCCAAAGAAATAATCGAAACCGAGTTGTTGCGGCCCGCTTTTTAGCAATTCGGACCAGTCATGTCCCCCTTCGCCAAAGCCGAGTTGCCAATTGCCGATAAAGGCCGTGGCATAGCCCTTGGCCTGAAACAGTGTGGCGAGTGTCGCCTGTTCAGCATCAATCAAGAGCGCGGCATCGTTCCGAGCCGGCGCCCAAAGCTCACGTCGGAAAGGATACTCTCCCGTTAATACAGCATAGCGCGAAGGCGAACTCGCGGCCGACGCCGAATGAGCATCCGTAAATTTTCGACCTCTAGCCGCAAGCTGATCGATGTTCGGTGTATTGACTTTCGTCGCACCATAACAAGCTAAGTCACCGTAGCCCAGATCCTCGGCAACGATTAGCACGACGTTCGGCAGCCCTTCGTCCGCCTGCAAAGAGAAGGCGGTGAGTAGGACTTGAAATACGGCGATGAATGTCAGTGCTTTCATTCTCATAATAAACTTAGCTTGAGAGGCAGCTTGCAAGATAGCGTGCTTCTCAATTCAGGAGTCGAAGCACTCCTGTCCCGCTTGCGCCCCGCATACTATGGACAGGAGTGTCCATAGTATGTGGTCCATCTCAATTCAGGAGTCGGGACACTCTGATCCCGATTAAACCGATTCACTCCGACCAGATCACATCGTAGCGACGAAGAAATGGCAAGTTGCCCTTACCTTTGGTCGCCGCCATTTCGATGCCCCATTCGATAGGCAGACCCGCGTCGCTATCTGTAAAGGCTTCGGGACGATATGAGCCGGCAGCCCATGGGTGACCTTTGATCTCGTGCGTTTTGGTAAAGCTCAGCCCATCTTCAGAATACATGATGGAGTGACGAATCTCTGCGGGGGCCCGAGGGCCAATCATGGCTGCTACGCCTGAACCTTGCGGCCAGGCAACAACTTCATGGTTTCCGGGAATGACGGGATTGTTTTCGTATTTAACATACGGGCCTTCGGGTTTGTCAGCGATGGCGACACCCATCTTTGTTTCTTTGGGGCTCTTGCCCAACTCACGACCTTTGTAGTAGAACCAGTATTTTCCATCGCGCACCAGCAGGCAGGCATCGTCAACCAAGTGACTGTCGAAGTCTGTGCGAACATCCGAGTTCGTCAGCGCGGGATTGGTGCTCAGTTTTTCCCAAGGGCCATCCGGTGAATCCGAGACGGCGATACCAATTTTAGAATCCGGGTTGAATGGCTTGTCATAATAAGAAGAGGAAATCCCAGAGTAAAAGAGCCAGTATTTGCCTTCTGCTACGAGAATGTTGGGCGTGAACACACTCGCGCCCTCCCAAGTCCCCTCGGTGCCTTTGTCCAGCGCCATGCCCTGCTCCGTCCACTCGAGGCCGTCTGGTGATGTGGCATACCAAACGGTGGCGTCATAGCCAGTGGGAATCGGACCTTTGGAATACCATACGTAATATTGATCATGAACTTTAATAACATCACTGGGGTCGCGGCGCATGACACCGGCCTCTTCGCCGATACCAGTTACGTCCGTACGCTTGACCGTAGCCGCTCCGAGTTTCACCGGCGCACTTGGCGCACTTGGCGTTTCAGCATTCAGGCAGGCGTTCCATAGCAAGCAGGCTGGCAACAAGGCCAGGGATAGATATTTGTATTGATTCATAGTCATTATTTTTACGGCAGTAGTTATTGTTTTCCTGATTTATACTCCCGGAGACGGGCCTCCATCTGAGCCACGACTTCTGGGTATTGATTGTAAAGATTTTGCGTTTGATTGCGATCCGCTTCCAAATCGTAGAGCTGACCACGCGGTGCGCCCTTCTTGATCTTACCGTTCACAATATCGCTATTGGGCGTGCCGACCAAGGTGGTGACCGCCGGGCCGCCCCAGGCGTGTTGATGGGGCTTGGAGCCTTTAAAGCCGCCATCGCTTTGCGCCGGAATATACATCCACTTGCCGATGCGAATCGATGCATGGCTCGGCTTGTTGGGCGTCATAATCATTTCCGTGCGCAAGGGCTGCTCAGGATTCCCGGTGAGTGCAGGGAGCATATTGATACTGTCCTGCTGTTCCTCCGCAGTTAATTCGCGTCCGACGATCGTCGCAAAGGTTGCCAGTAAATCGACACTGTTGAGTAATTGATCGGAAACCGTTCCTGCTTCAATTTTCCCCGGCCACCAGGCAATGAAGGGCACGCGATGTCCGCCTTCCCAGACTCCGAACTTGGAACCGAGCAGATCTCCGTTGATCTTGTGCCCTAGCTGCGCGGCCTGACGTCCGCCGAGATTGAACATGCCGCCATTGTCGCTAGTGAAAATAATGACAGTGTTGTCGGCTACACCGCTCGCTTCGAGGCTCTTACGCACCTCGCCGACGATCCAGTCGAGCTCATGAACGAAATCCCCATAAGGTCCGGCCTGGCTAGTGCCTTGAAACTGCTTCGCGGGTGTGAAGGGGTGATGCACATTGGTCGTGGCAAGGTAGAGGAAGAAAGGCTTGCCTGCCTGTCCCGAGGCGGTCGAGCCGGCGCGCGACTCAATCCAGTCGGTCGCTTTGTTCGTGATGGTGGTGCCGACTTCGTAATCGTTAAACAACTTGTGAGCCTCGACCGCCCCACCGAATATATTGGCTGTGCGCTGCGCGGCTTCTGGTGGAATGGGTGTGATGGGGGTCGCTTTTTTAGCATTCCTCCCAAGATAAACGAGTGGATCATTCGGATCACTGCCCACGATGCGGTCGTTTTCCACATAAACGTAAGGCGGCGCGCTATTCACGATCGGCATGCCGAAATAGTAATCGAAGCCCAAATCCTGAGGCCCGGGACTTAGTGGCTCCTGCCAATCGTTCTTGCCTGCACCAAAACCAAGGTGCCATTTACCAATCGCTGCGGTATCATAGCCCTGATCCTTGAAAACATCGGCGATGGTCAGCATGTCGATGTCGATCAGCAACCCAGACGCAGTAGGCGCAGGGCCCCAAAGGCCTTTGCCATTAGCCGCACGCAGTGGATACTGCCCGGTCAACAAACCGTAGCGCGAGGGTGTGCACACTGCCGAGGCCGAGTGCGCATCGGTAAACTTTTTACCCTCAGCTGCGAGCCGATCAATATTCGGAGTCTGCACCTTCGTCGCGCCGTAGCAGCCCAAATCGCCATAGCCCAAGTCATCGGCAAAGATCAGCACGACATTGGGCTTGCCCGCAAATAGATTGGCTGCAGCGAGGAACATCAGCCATAAATGGAGTATTATATTCTTCATAAGATAATTGTTAGAGACTTTATTCTACCGAGTACTTATTTCATTGAAAGTGGCATCGGATTTTCAACGGAACCTGCCGAACGCACGCTCGCTTGCATTTCTTTTTCAAAACCTTGCATAGCCACTTTGAGTTGCTGAACAATCTCAGGGTGTTTCGCCGCGACGTTCTTCTTTTCCGAAATATCAGTATCCAGCTTATAAAGCGCTTCTTTACCATCAGCAATCCGCAGTTTCCATGACTTCCAGCGCACCCCTTCCAGAACGCCCCAATGTGCGTAGAAGAAATACTCATGTGGGCTATCCGCCTCGCCCACGATTGCTGGCATGATGTCCTTCCCATCGATGACAAGGTTCGATGGCAACTTCGCTCCAGCCAGCTTGGCAAATGTCGGCAACACGTCCATCGCCGTGAGGATCTTATCATTCTCAATCCCCGCCGGAATCCCCTTCGGCCAACGAATGACAGCTGGCACACGTTGCCCCCCTTCCAAAGTGCTTCCTTTCTTGCCGCTCAAAGGTTTGGCCGAGCCTTTGGCGGGCCCGTTGTCCGAAGTGAAGAGCACAATGGTGTTCTCATCAATACCTTGATCTTTGAGTGCCTTCAAGATCTCACCGACCGACCAATCAATTTCATAAATCGCAGCGGGGAAAAGGCCTGGCTTCCCGGCCTTATTCACTTTCAATTGCTCTGCATATTGCTTTTTAATTTCAGGCGATGCGGCGAGCGGACCGTGCGGTAAAGGGTGTGCCAGATAGAGGAAGAACGCTTCATCCTTATTACGTTCTATAAAATCTACAGCTCGTTCTGTGAATCGACGGGTAAGGAAATTCGCATTCGGCTCCATCTCAATCACTGTCTCTCCTTCAAGTAGAGGCAACGGTGGGAACTTAAATATTCTCTGTCGAGGGTGCTTCGGATGGATGTCGTGACTATATGGAATACCGAAAAACTCCTCGAAGCCCTGACGTGTGGGTAAAAACTCAGGCTGATCCCCGAGATGCCACTTACCAAACATACCGGTCTTGTAGCCCGCCGATTGCGCGACCTCGGCGATCGTCAACTCACTGGGATTCAGGCCGCGCCCATCCCCTGCCAAACACACAGGAAATGGCTTTTGACTGACTGCTTCGACTGTAATCGACGAAGGCACGTCCATATCGATTCGTGCCGGATAAGATCCAGTCATCAGGGCAGCCCGTGAGGGTGTGCATAGCGGGGCCGCCACGTAAAAGCTAGTCAAGCGCGCGCCCTCCTTCGCCATCTGGTCGATATTCGGCGTATACACGTGCTTCCCGCCAAAGCAACTCAAGTCGGCATAGCCTTGGTCATCAGTAAAGATGATAATAAGATTTGGCTTCCTATTCACAGGCTCAGCGAGCCCAGTCTCCTGCCCAAAGGCCGACGCAACCAACTCCGTCATCAAAGCGACGGCAACAATTGCGAAAAAAAACGAGAATCTACGGGGTATCATGTTGAAATCGGGTTAATTTCTCTCCGAGGCGAGAAACACACTCATCGCAGCATGCGAGTGAATGCATTAACACTATATGCGAATTTTCGAAAATGCGCTATCACTGAAATACGTGATAAACGCCCCTCAAATGTATAACGGCTGGAATAAATGCTCTCGACCTACGGATACCTATCGCCTACTAGTTGCAGGTAGAGGAACTTGTTCCCGCCGCAATGGAGCCGAATCCTCAATGGTCAAACATACAGATATACGACATGAACGACCACGGAAACTGTATAGCCCAAGCAACCAATACGGACGGCAAGCAATGTGTCGTGCTGCTACTCAAGGTGGACGTGGAGATCCACGACGAGAACGGAAATCCTCAAATCGCAACGGAAGAGAATCCGGCGAATGTTCCGGTCAACGGAGATTTTGACGAAGAGAAGCAGACTAATGGTCGCTACGTTCGCAATTACGAAGATGCAAGTATTGGCTTTGTCGATAACTCGACTGATTTGAAAACCGATGACCTGCGTGGCTGTGTTGTCATATTCCAGGCTTAGATGATTCCGCCTGGCAAAACACCACGCTGAAGATTCGCAAGAAGTCGGGTGTGATCGATCCAGATACCAACGAAGAAGAAGCCGGTGAAATCCGAATCCACGTGATTAACGGAAGTAATCAGTGGGTTAAAGTGCCGCTTGATACTGACTTGGCACCAGACTACTACGTTTCAACTGGACAGTATGCGAACTACGATTCTTGCTGGCTCGAAGGGATTAAGGACGGTCCGATTACCATCGAGGTCGAAGTCGTCATCAACGACGGGACTCCGATCACTGTTGAAAAGAAGGCGATGATCTGCACTGAGAAGACAAAAGCTGAATGGCAGCAGGAAACATACAAAGACATTGAACTTATGCTAGGCGTAGATGTTTCGAATTTCACGCCGAATTCAGAATTCACCCAAGTCCAAAACCAAATCATCGCGCTTTACGATTACTATGGCCTTTTCTATGGATTTGACGAGGATAACTATCTTTGGATGGGGCTCGCAAAACTGGCTGGAGCAGAAGCTTATGCAGGTATGTATGATAGTAGTCAGGGCTCAAATGCTCTGCTTTTAATCTTAACTTTTACTTCTTATGACGATAATCTCAACGATGATGCATTGGAGTTGTTAAGTAAAATTCTTCAGGAAGGAGCTATTAATATTTTCAAAGATATCGCATGGCAATTTAAAGCTTATCATACTAGCGGTTTAAGTGCTTTAGAATTTGTAGCGTTGAATGATTCTGATGCTGTAGATTTTACTGACTGGCAGATGATAGATTCTGGAATTGAAAATGGTTCTGGCACATACGTCCGAGCTGGAAGTCAGAATCTATTGGAACGTGAGCAATATAGAGTCATTCAGCCCTCGTATGATCAAATGGCTTCTTTGCTTCCTGTTACGGTTGCGAATTGGTTTGGTGAAAATCCTGTCCCTGAAGGAGAAGGTTTTAATGATGCAGTTTCTGGTGGGAATCTGATGGACCCTGATGATCGCTGGGATTGGGTCATCCATACAACAAAGGGGATTTGGCCACTTTGGATCTATACTCCAAAAACACAGCGCAAAACGTGGGTTGATATGTCTGTTGAAGATCTTGCGGCTCCTCATTCTTTTCTCATAAATTGAAATGAAGATTAGGTTTATAGTTATATTTCTTTTGATTCTTTCATGCCGCGTTTTGCTGGCCGAAGAGGATATCGTCTTGGATTTTAGGGAGAGTCATGACGTGGCTGTATTGGCCCGGGGTAGTGTTGTCTCGCCTGCTAGCGGTTCTCTAGGTCGAATTGGCGTGCCAGCTGGCACCTACAATATTCTTCTTCCCGGAGGGAATCAATTTGTGATTGATTCCGTTGCAGGATATATAAATCCAGAATTCAAAAATGATTCCAGAATCAGTAAGCTATCCCTCAAGACGAGAGCGTTAACAATGCCCGAGGCCATGGCGCTTGCCGAAGCGTTTCACGACGCTTTCGATCTACCAAAAGATGAATTATACAAATGGGTTGAACCTTTTAATAAGGGCGGCGTCTTTTCAGGGTTTTACAATGAAGGAAGCCTGGAGAACTACCCAGGTATGAGTATTAGCCTATTATCAGCATATTCCCGTGAAACTCCAATTTTGATTATTTTTGCTTACGAATGGGAGCCTGTAATTATGAAGGGACGGGGAGTCTCTCCAGAGAAAAATACCGTAAAGGAGCTGAGTTTTGATATGCCCGCAATAATCGCGTCAGTTCAGAAAACACAGGAGCATATGAACGTAGAAATCCCCGCCACCCCTCCCGCTCTCGAGGTTGTTAAAGTAGTTGAAGGAGTAACGCTCCATGGCGTAGTTAGCGGGGGATCTACTGAAGTCGGCACGTTCGAACCTTCCGAGGAACCAGAGCAATCGTCTCAATGGTGGTTGTGGTTGGTCGGTGCTTTGGTCGTTCTCGGTGGCTTAGTCGTGGTGGTTCGTCGTAAAAACTAGTCAACGCCGTTCGCTCCGTCTTCTGGGATCGAATCTCGATCCTTCGTCCTGCGCTCAGTCAACTCGCTGTCGCGCAATGCGTAAGCGTCCGAGCACCTGCCTTATATACGGTAAACAACTGGTTTAATCCGATTTATGGACTGATGCATCAGAACCTCTTGACTAGTGGCTATGTGCAGGTCGATGAAACTCCAGTTCGTTTCATGGACCCGGATCAGAAAAAAGGTAAAACCATTCAGGGCTATCTCTGCGTAATGGGAAAACCAGGAAGCGATGTTGTCTTTGACTGGCAGCTTAGTCGTGCCCATAAACGTGTGACCAATTTGCTCAAAGGCTTGATTCAGTCCGATGGCTATGAAGCCTACCAAAGCCTAGCTAAGAAGGATGAAGGGGTTACCCGCACCGCATGCTGGGCGCATGTACGTCGCAAGTTTGTCGATGCCACTAAAGAACATCCGAAGTTGATTGGCCTACTTCTGCGCCAAATCGGGTCGCTCTATCAATGGGAGCAACTCTGGCGTGGACGACTCAGCGTCACTGGACGAGCCGAACAGCGCCAAGCCAAGTTCGAGTCTCATCTGCGTATCATCCATGCCATAGTGAAAATCCTGGCTCGGCATAGCCGACCTAAGTCTAAATCTGGAAAAGCTTGCACGTATTTTTTTGGTCAATGGGACGCCCTGCAGGTGCAACTCAAGCACGGCAAGGCCGAACTGGACAATAACCTGGTCGAAAACGCAATCCGCCCCTCGGCAGTAGGCATCATCGGATTGGATAGAACTCTAGCCATGTCTACATCTAAATGAGGGCAGAACCTCGGACGCTTACGTTTTTGGTCAGCACAAATACACTGCGCAAGCGCTTCCAGAGACACCGCGACGCGGCGCACCTAGGCGACATTTACACCGTCCACAGTTTGCGCCACAGCTGCGCGACTGAGATGCTGCGGGGCGGGGGCATCCGTCCGGCACGTGCAGGAGCTTTTAGGGCACAGCTCGATTGATACGACGCAGGATTACACCCGCGTTGTGATCGACGACCTGCAGAAGAGCCACAGCCGCACCGCACCCCGGAACCGCAGGCAAGAAGCGGCCTTTATCCCCTTTAACAGCAAAACCGCTATTTGGCGGCAGGAGAAAAAGCGGTGGAAGTGATGAAAGCTTGAAAAGTGGGAAATCCCACCTACACTTTTAGGTATTATGGGAGTAGCAGTTAAAAAGAATTACGACGCAACGGTGGACACCAAGCGGCGCGTGACCATCCGGAGCGCACGAACCAAGTTTTACCACGTCACTGAATACGAAGACGGCACGATCAAGATGGAGCCGCGTGTTTTGGTCTCTCCCGATATGCTTGAGCAGATCGACGCTGCCGTGAAGCGGCACAAGGCAGGGCACAAAGGAACCAAGCTTGATTGGTCGAAACTGCCCGAAGTTTAAGCCGTATGTTCACTGTCTATTTTGACGGCGAAGCCGAAGCGCTGATTAACGAGCTCGGGGAGAAAGCCGTCGCGGGAGAGCTTAACCGCGACGAAAAGGATCTTTATCGAAAGATCCGTAAGGCTCTGCAGCATCTCGAAACCAATCCGAGGCATCCAGGGCTCAAGTCCCACGAGATCGACGTGCTGACCGAGAAATACGGCGTGCGCATCTGGGAATCCTATCTCGAGAACAGGAAAGCCGGTGCACGGCGTATGTTTTGGATCTACGGCCCGGAGACGAAGGAAATCACGATTATCGGCATTGAGAACCATCCGGAACCAGGGCGCGGTTTTGCTCGCGTCAGGCTCGCAACCAAGGCAATAAAGAAGGCTACCGAGAACCAGAAGAAGCCCAAAAAGTGAAACTAGTGTATCAACCGTCAGAGTTTTGCCCCCCGCTAGACCCCATTACTGCGGCATTTTTTTGGCGGTCTAAAGCAGATAGGCTACTCAAGATGGATATAGAAATCCACGACGAGAATGGAAATCCCCAAATCGCGACGGAAGACAATCCTGCGAATGTTCCGGCCAACGGAGACTTTGACGAAGAAAAGCAGGTCAATGGCCGCTATGTTCGAGACTACGAAGACGCTAATCTGGAATTTGCGACGGAATCAAATGACCTCAAGACAGACGACCTTCGCGGCTGCGTGGTCAATGTTCCTGGATTTACGGATGACATCTGGCAGATGGCAACTTTGAAGGTCCGCAAGAAGGCGGGTGTGATCGATCCAGAGACGAACGAAGAGGAAGCCGAGGAAATCCGCATGCACGCAATCGACGGCAGTAACAACTGGGTGGAAGTTCCGCTCGATACAGACCTTGCCCCCGATTACTACGTATCGACGGGCCAGTATGCCGATTACGATTCCTGCTGGATCGAGGGCATCAAGGACGGCCCAATTACCATCGAAGTCGAAATCGTGATCAACGGCGGCACGCCGATCCTAGTCGAGAAGAAAGTAATGATCTGCACCGAAAAGACCAAGGCAGAATGGCAGCAGGAGGTCTGGGACGACATCCAACTCGTTTTGGGGGTGGACGCTTCCACCTTCGATCCGAACAACAGCTTTATTGACAACAATGATCAGCTCGAAGCCATTTACAATTATTACGGTGAGACGTTCCTTCGTGACGATGAGAATTACATTTGGCCAGGACTTGGAAAACTCGCCGGAGCATCTGTCTACGGCGGTCTTGTTGATGCAGAACTAGGAAAAACGTATGCAAGTATTGCCTCGTTCTTTAACGAGTTTTTCCCTGAAGAAGTCGATGAACTGATCGATCTGACTTCTTTGGCTCTCGATGAAATACAGGGTATTTTAATGGGCGGAGCTAATGATATCTTTAAAGATCTTGCGTGGCAATTTAAGGCCTATCACACCAGTGGGCTTTGTGCCATCAATTACGTTTTTGATGAAGAAGGCTCACTCTTAGTCGATGTTGATGTATGGGGAAACATTGATGAAGGAGTCAATGGAGCGAACACTTTCCTCAGTGGCATCGGAAATCGTGACATCGCTGATCGAGAGCAGAACACTGTTATCCAACCTACATTTAGTCTTCTTGATCAACGAGGTTGGGAACCGCTCTTTTCATTTTTAGCAACGAATCCAGTGCTAGGTGCTCCAATGTTCAAAGACTCCGCGCCGGGAGGAGAGATCACTGATGCAGCGGATCGCTGGAACTGGGTTCTCAACGACATGTGGTATCTCTACACTGGAACTCCCGTTCACACTCAAAGAGATTGGGCCTCCGAAAGCATTTACGAACTATCAAAACCTCATGCACGCACTTATTAGGCAATCATACGACGTGCTTTTGCTCATCCTATGCATGGTGTCAGCAAGTTCATTTGCCGAAACGTATGTTTTAGATTTTTCCAAAAGCGATAGTGCAGATGTTGTTTTCAACTCTGAGCTGGAAACCCGTGATCTGGGAATAGAATTTAAACATGCTCTTCCTTCTGGAACTTACGAAATCGTCTTGGATCGCAGTAACCGCTTTATTATCCCCGTCGACCGTGGTCGACTGCGCGTCGAAAACGATAATAAAGAAGAAATCTCAAATATACAGCTTATCACTCCGATTTTGAACATAGAGGAGGGAGACGCACTTACGGAAGCGTTTCATAACGCCTTCGACTTACCACTTAGTGATTATTATAAATGGTCTCAACCAGCTAGAGAAAACAAATATCTAAGCGACTTTTACGCAAAAGACTTTAAGGATAATTATCCGAGGATATCGATGAGCGTGCATTCATCTTACAATAAAGATATTCCTTTTTATGTTACTTATCAATTTTCATGGAATAATGGCTTACATCGACGTCGTGGCACATCTGCTGAGTCAAACACTCTGGAAAACTTCACTTTTGACGTTCCCGCAATCCTCGCGTCTGTTAGCTCAAAGAGAAGTGAGCCTCCAGCGATTGAAAAACCAAAAGTTCAAGAGGCACCTGCTTTGACAGAGCAATCTTACGAAGAGAAGAAGCCCTTTGAAGTGATCTTTGACGAAGTCGAAACACCGACTGAGCCAATTGAGGAACCTACTGAGCCATCATCCAACTGGTGGCTATGGTTAATCGGAGTGTTGGTTGTCGTTGGTGGTCTTGGCTTGGTGCTTCGTCGCAAGAACTAGGCAACTCGCTGTCGCGCAATACGGAAGCTCCCATCCATCTCTTAATCGCCTTTACCTCCACAACTCGGAAACGCCGCAACTGGCAATCCACAGCCAACGGTTGCAATCTCCCGTCCCACCGCAGCCCCGCCTGAGGAGCCCCCGTTTTGCAGGTGAGGCCGTCCCCCGATTCACTTCGTTCATTCCCCTACGGCGGGTCTTCCAGCTTGCCGCCCTAGCGATCTTATGCCTAATCTTTCCTACTTTTGAGCGTCAAGCGTCCAGAGGGCACCCGCCGTCCTCTCACCCTCCGCTTCGCTTCGGGCACAATTACATCGGTAACCCACAACTAATCATAGAAAAATACAGGAATCTTTTACTGATGGATGTATCTTGGCTTCAAGGTGACTGGCGTTGAATTTAGTCCCCAGTAAAGAAGAATCCTAGGCCCTGCTCAGGCACACCTGATCAATTGAATTAAATTGAGATACTGTCGTCGAGAGAAGAACAACCAAGCAACACGGCAGAACCATGGACAGGAGTGTCCATGCTCCTTTTCCGGCTCTAAGAACGTGGTGGCAGCAGACTTTGTGGATTCATATCACTGCCTTCGACATCGACATCGCCAAGCTCGGCACGGACTTCGTCTGCCTTTTGGAGTAAGGCGTCCAGCACCTCAGGATACTCGGCGGCCACGTTGTGCTGTTCACCGATGTCCTCATCGAGATTGAACAACTTCGGTTCCTTGAGCACTTGCTTGGCCATCAAGCGGCCTCCCCAGAAGGGCATATCGGATCGTTCTCGGGGCAAATGCAGCTTCCACTTGCCCTGACGAATGCACTGCAAGTTGCGGCCGTTATAATAATAAAAATAGGCATGCGGGCTTTCCGTGCTGTGCCCGGTCAGAATATCGGCGATGTTCCGACCGTCGATCACACGATCCGTGGGCAGCGCCACTCCCGCAAGCTGACAGAACAGCGGAAAGAGATCCATACTGCCAATCATTGTATTGGACACCGTGCCGGCGGGTATCCGCCCCGGCCAGCGAAAGATGCCCGGCACGCGATGCCCGCCCTCCATGGTAATGTATTTACTGCCCGCCAATGGGCCGGTCGATCCACGGGCCGCCGCGCCATTGTCCGAAGTAAAGACCACCAGGGTATTGTCATCGATCCCGTTGTCTTTGAGCGCCTGCAGAATACGTCCGGTGCTATCGTCCAGTTCCAGGATACAATCCGCATAAACGCCCAGCTTGGATTGCTTCTTAAAACTTGGATGCGGCGCCAAGGGCAAATGTGGAATATGGTGCGCGAGGTAGAGCATGAAAGGCCCGTCTTTTTCACGCTCGATGAACTCGATCGCCTCCTTTGTGTAGATCTGAGTGAGTTGGCTGAAATCGACCGGATCCATGATCACTTCGTCACGACCACGCGTCAGAACTTTCTTCTCCATCATCAGAGACTCATCGAAGCCTGCGTCCAGTGGGTGCGAGCCTTCAAGATGGGCACCCAGATGCCACTTACCGATCAAACTGGTGGTATAGCCGGCCTCTTTCAAAAGTTCAGGAAAGGTGATCTCCTTGGGGTCGAGTCCTTGAAACATAGGGTTGCCGTTACGCATCGGATAGCGCCCCGTCAGCAAGGACGCCCGTGAGGGTCCGCAGACATTGGCGGGAATCAGGAAATCAGTAAAGCGCATGCCCTCCTCTGCCAGACGGTCGATGTTGGGCGTGATCACCTTGTTGCCGCCATAACAGACGAGATCGCCGTAGCCCAGATCATCCGCAAACAGGACGATTATGTTGGGCTTCGATCCGCTGACTAGCGGTGACGGACTCTGTGCCGTCGCCAGCGAAGTTAACAAGCCCCAAAGTAGGATAAGGGCGAGCCCCTGTAGTTTTGTAATTTTCATCATGCTCCTATTAAACGAAACCGTTCCACGGTGTTTGGCCAAAGGCTCGACGCGGTCTGTAAAAAAACATAACTCATCTATCTCCGTGAGTTTTCACCAATCACATCGTGGGTGCCAATATCCCGTTTGGCGAAGTCGAGCTGCTGGAGTAAGCGCTCTACGACTTCGGGGTGCTGTATGGCCACGTTGGTGGTCTCGCCGATGTCGTCCTTGAGATTGTAGAGCGTGAGCTCTGTAATATAAGCGCGGTCCTGGGGCGGCACGTGACTTTGCCATTCTTCCCCTTCCCGGGTCTTGTCCAATTCCGTATGCGGCAGATGCAGCTTCCAATCCCCCACCCGCACCGCACGCAAGGCGCGGTGTTGGTAGTAGAAGAACGGGCGATTCAGTTCCTGCTGTTGACCATGAAAGATGCCGGTGATATCGATGCCATCAATCACACGGTCGGTCGGCACTTCCGCCCCGGCGAGCTGGGCGATGCTGGGAAAGAGATCGATCATCGCCGTCACCAGGTCGCTGCTCGTGCCGGCAGGCACCTTCCCTGGCGCACGGATGATAAAAGGCACGCGCAGGCCGCCTTCGTAAGTGCTAGTCTTGGCACTGCGCAGCGGTTCGGCATGGCCGCTATCCTTGCCCCGAATCCACCAGGGGCCGTTGTCGCTGGTAAAGATGATATAGGTGTTTTCATCGAGGCCGAGCTCCTGAACCTTATCCAGCAGTCGACCGGTGTGGTAATCCAGCTCTTCGATGACATCGCCGTAGAGGCCTGCGTTCGATTTGCCCTTAAACGCTTTCGTAGTCACCAGAGGCGTGTGCGGCATCGGATGCGCGAGGTAGAAGAAGAAAGGCTCGTCTTTGTTCGCTTCAATAAACTCGATGGCTTTGTTGGTAAAAAGCTCTGTCGGCGAAGGTCGGTTGGCATGTTTCATCACGACTTTCTGCCCGGAATAGAGCGGTTTGCATTTACTGTTCTGCCCCCAGAGAGTGACCTCAAAGCCCTGATTGTGTGGTCCGAACTCGGGTCTGAAAGTCAACTGACCACGCCCGGAGAGATCCCACTTCCCGGCCATCCCGGTTTTGTAACCGGCATCTTTTAAGATTTCTGCCAGCGTGACTTCATTGAGCGACATGGCCGGGTGCACCATCAGGCCGTCGTCATGCGGGCCCCTTTTGACACGCATGGGATAAGATCCCGTCATCAGCGAAGCTCTGGAAGGGCCACACACGGTTTGCGCGTAAAAACTGGTCAACTTCAAGCCCTCCTCCGCCATGCGATCAATGCGTGGCGTGCGAATGTTGGGAGAGCCGTAGCAACCGAGGTCTTGATAGCCCTGATCATCGGTCAGAATGATGATGAAATTGGGCCGCTCCGCAGCAGACGCGGTAAAGCCGATGCTGCTGGCAGCACAGAGGAGTAATGCAATCCATTTGTTCATTTTCATAAGGGCTTATATTCTTTGGGCGTGGGAAATTCAGGGGAGGACCGCCTCGATCTTTTCTGCCACCGCATCCGCCAATAGCGCCTGTCCCGCTGAGTTAAAATGGACGTTATGCGGAAGTTGTATCGTATCCAGCTTTCCCAAACAAAGCGTGTAGAGCTCGTTCACTGAAACCGCCTGTTCCTGCATAATTTCGAGTGCGATGGAATTATAGAGCTCCACATCTTCAGGCAGTCGCGCGGGTCCATCCGGCCCTTCAGGATAAGGCGTGGTGGTCGCAAAAATCAACTGAGCCCCGGTGGCTTTCAGCTTGGTGACAAGCTCGACCAGTTGCTTCTCGTATTGGTCCGGTTCAGCTTGGCGAGGGTCGTCAAACGACTCGGAGTTCTTACCGGTCTTTGGGTCAACGTGTTTTAAATCATGTAAACCCCAGTTGAAGTGTATCACATCCCACTTCCGTCCCTGTAACCAGCGGTCGATATGTCTCACTCCATTGGTGGTACCCTGACAGTTCTCGGGCTTCCTGCCTCTCGCCGCATGGGGACGGAAGACATTGGCCTTCCCCTCTAATTGTGCACGCACCTGGAGCGTATAACTGATCGAAATTGAATCTCCAAGAATAAGCACATTAGGCAGCTCCGGATTGGGCGTCGTTTTCCAGCTCGTCTTCGTAGTTTTCTTTTCCAAATCCGAACCTGCTTCCGGAAGATAAGTGGGCACATCCATATCGCTGCGCGTGTCGAGATTCAAGAGTGGTGCCGCAACTGTTTTTGCGCTCAAGACAGCACCGAAGAGCATCAATGCCCCAATTTGTAGATAGTTTGTTATTTTCATCTTATACGAATTGAATCTTTAATTTCTGCCCCGCCTTCAGGCTCAGCCCATTTTCAAAGTTAAGCATATAGCGTTCAGCCTCTTGTTGGAACTCCGCAGCGATCGACTGACCGTCGAGCTCGACCTTGGCCGCGCTGGCACGAGAACCTGCAACCGGCGTAAAGGCCAATGTGTTTAAGCGCAATTGACCATGACGCAGTTCCAGTATTTTCAACTGCTGATCCTGCACGAGCTTTTGCGAGAACGTCCCCCAGCCTTCGGCTGTGGTGAAGGGCGCTTTGAAGTCTTCCGGATGAATGCGTGGGGCAAAGGCAAGGTAGCCCTTGGGCCCGTGATACTCGTAACCGCAGGCCGCGAGAAAGACACCATAGCTGGCCATGGAGCGCGCGTAGTGGTCGCCGCATTCGATTTCGTTATATGGATTCCGCTTGGCTGCGCCGTAGCGCTCGTGCACGGCCTTGGTGATGGCGAGGCCTTTTTCGACCAGCTCGGAATCCGGCTCGCCTTCGTAAAGCATGTGCGCAGCGACCTGATATTCGAAGCCGTTCATGCACTCGTTAAAGTAGCCGCCGACACTGGTGAAGCGGTCGGGGTTTTCCTTATAGCGCAGCTTATTGCCGGGAATCGCCTCCTTGGCGCCGCCCTTGGGCCAAGTCGTCATGAGTAAGCCCGCTTCGCCGGGCATGGCATACCAACGGAAGGCGGCTTCGATTTCGCGGTGGTCGAGTGCATACTGCCCTGCGTCCGGTGCGAAGTTGTATTTCCAAATACTGTTGAGCGCGGAGACAGTTTCTTGCTTTGGAATGATGCGTCCCAGCCCCACCTGATGCGCCCAAGCCTGCCCGATCACTTGATCGATATGACAGCCCTTGTTGCTATTGAGTGCTTTCTTCGGGCTTGGTTTGTGAATGAAATATTCACCGTCGAAAACTTCCGCCACAATGTTCTGATAGCCGCGGTCCAGCAGTGTGCGGCAACGTTTGGCGAAGTCAGCATCCCCCACTTCGATGGCCATCGCCTCCGCCGCCGCCAAGGCACCGAGGTAGAGACTGCTCAACCAGCCCATCGGTCCATACCAGGCGGCATCGAGTGTGTGGGGCTGCGCGCCTTCCCACAGGCCGTTGTCATCCGCGTCTTTGCTGATGAGGAACTCGATGGCCTGCTTCACGTTCGGCCACATGCGACGCAGGAAGGCATCGTCAGCCGACATCTGGTGCTCCCGATAGACGCGCATCACACTGCCCGCCTGCCCATCGAGCGCTTCTTTGCCGCCCTTCTGATGATACTCGCCACGATCTTTGATCATGCCGCTATCCGCTTCCATGCCAATCTCGATGTCAAAATCGACTTTCTCACGGAAGGCGCGCTCCACCTCAGGGAAAATGCGTCCCAGAGCCTGCGCGTAATACCAGACGTGCGTGCAGGTGCCCGGGCAGCACTCGACACCTTCCCATCCGTAAGGACGACCATTCTCAAAATAATGAAAGGTCTGCGTGGCGATACAATCGAGTCCGATAAAACTGCGGTCGAGCAGCCAGTATGGCAGCGTGCTGTCATACCAAGTTTGATTCCAGGCCAGCGTGCTTTCAAGGATGCGTTTATGATCGCTAGCCAGATAGTCAGCCACCGCTTCAGCCGAGTCGAAATAATTGCTATATAAGCGCTTTCTTCCACGGAAGATATGACGCGAATCCTGACGGCTCCCCTTCAACGGTTCGGCATCCATCTCGGCATAGTTGGGGAAGAACCAAGTGATGGCAAAATCAACCGTCCTAGACTCGCCGGGCGCGAGTTCAAAATGGGCAAAGAGTCCAGCTGCCAAAGGATCATTGAGCGCTTTGCTGGCCGAGGCTCCCGCCTGCATTTCGGATGCCTGATGGACAAATGCCGCAGTCCCTACGCTGCCGTCGAGCGAAGTGACTGCTTTGATTTCCAAGCCCTTCTCTTTCGGGTTCTGCAATAGCGACAAGCTCATCGAGCCGTAGCCATGCTTCGCCTCCAGCCCGGCACCTTCGATGCTGCTCAGGATGCTGGCGCGATTCTGCGACTGCACATAGGTGTTACGACGCTCCCCCTGCGCGTCTTTCGGCAGGTAGGGGCAAACCGTATTCTGCAGCCATCCACCTAGATCTACCTCGACAGATTGATCGGAGGGATTCGTCACCGTGTAGCGCATCACCGTCGCTGGAATGGCTGAGTCCTTCGCATTGAGCGGAATGAAAGGGCTGAAAGCTTCGAGCTGCACTGTGACCGGGCAGTCCGCATCCGCATAGCTGACCTTGCCGACCGGATACTCGCCACGAAATTGCACATCCGGAAAGCCCTGACGATCCAGCGTCTTCGTGCCCGCCTGGGTGCGGATCAAAAATCCCTGCGTCAGCTCGACGCCATTTTGCACACTATAAGGGTCACCCTGTGCGACCGGCTCGGCATAGTGCCCGCCCATGGGAAAGGCTAGAATCTTGTTCCCCGGATTCGGCACGCGGTAGTAGTTACTCTTGAAAATATCCCAGAGCCACAGCTTGCCATCACCACCGAGATAAAGCTGACCACAGCCCATGCCACCAATCGGCATGCCGACATACTTGAGCTCGGCCCCTTTGAAGACTTCAGCCACCCCGCGCTGGGTCAAGGAAGCCAGCCACTGCGCGGATAACTTCTTATCAAATGGTATCAGATGCTTGGATACATCCGCGTTCGAGAAGGGGCCTGCCATGACAGGAAAACCGGAAAAAGACAGCCCCGCAGCGGAGAGCGCACCCGCCTTGAGGAAGCGACGTCGCGACACATCAGCCCGGAGGACTGAATCCTTGTTCGTGGCGATAGGTTTATCTTTCATGGCTGTTTAAATACTTTCAGCTCTATTTTTACTGGGATTGATAGGCCTTCAATTCGTCAGTCATCTGTTTCACCACTTCGGGATACTGGCTGTAAACATTGGTGGTCTGATTGACGTCCGCTTCCAGATCGTAGAGCTGAGCCCGTGGCGCGCTCTTCTTGATCTTTCTATTCTTAATATCGCTATTGGGCGTGCCGGCCAATCGAGTTGCAGCGATATTGGTCGCGAAGCCCCCGTCGCCGCGCGCGGGAATATACATCCACTTGCCCTTGCGCAGCGCCATGTGGCTGGGCTGATTCGGTGTGACGACCATTTCCGTGCGCAGTGGCTGCTCTGGTTCACCGATCAAGGCGGGTAATAGATTGATGCTATCCTGTTGCTCATCAGCACTGAGCTCACGACCGGTAATTGCCGCAAAGGTGGCCAACAGATCGACATTGCTCAGCAATTGATCCGACTCGCTGCCCGCCTCGATTTTACCCGGCCACCAGGCGATAAAAGGCACGCGATGCCCGCCCTCCCAGACGCCGAACTTGGAACCAAGCAAATCGCCATTGATCTTATGTCCCAACCTGGCGGCGGCTTTGCCACCGGTGTTGAACATACCACCGTTGTCGCTGGTAAAAATGATTAATGTATTGTCCGCCTCACCGATGGCTTCGAGGCTCTCCCGCAACTCCCCCACGATCCAGTCGAGCTCATGGGCGAAATCGCCATACAGGCCCGCTTGGCTGGTACCTTGAAAACGCTCGGCTGGCGTGAATGGGTGATGCACCTGCGTGGCGGCAAAGTAGACGAAAAATGGTTTTTCGTCCCGACTCTCGATCCAGTCGGCGGCTTTCTCGGCCAGCTTGGTGCCGACTTCGTAATCATCAAACAACTCGTACGCTTTGGTCTGTCCTTTATAAAAATTCGGTGTGCGGTGCCCCGCTGCTTTGGGCAGTTTCGACAGAGGGTGCGCCCCCGGCCCTTGGCGGCCGACATTGATCAGCGGATCATCGGGATCGCTGCCATAGAAGTGATCATTTTCCACATAGGCATAGGGCGGCGCGCTGTTCACCACTGGCATGCCGAAATAATAATCAAAGCCGAGATCCTGCGGGCCCGGCCGCAGCGGCTCCTGCCAGTCGTTCTCCCCCGTTTTGAAACCGAGGTGCCATTTGCCAAAGGCAGCAGTGTCATAGCCCTGACGTTTGAACACATCCGCGATGGTCAGCATATCGGGATCGATCAGCAACGGCGACTCCAAGCCCGTGGGCTTCCAGATCCCCTTGCCGTCATTCGCACGGAAGGGATACTGCCCCGTCAGCAAGCCATAGCGCGAAGGCGTGCAGACCGCCGAGGACGAATGCGCATCGCTGAACTTCCTGCCCTCCTCTGCCAGTTGATCGATATGAGGGGTCTGGATCTTGGTCGCGCCATAGCAACTCAAGTCACCGTAGCCGAGGTCATCGGCAAAAATGAGAACCACATTCGGTGTATTGGCAGCCTGCAGCAGGCTGACCAAACATAGCAGATTAAGAAATAGACAGAGAGAGGGGCTCATACAATAGGAGCATACCACCAACGAAACCCCTTAGCCTACCGCGTATAAACATGACTCTCCGCATGAATTTACTACAAAACTGCCATTGAGAACATTCGCTACGCGAGTAATCGCTCGGGCACAAGCCGACTCGCTGAAAGACGATGCCGTCGCATCACTCAGAATTGTCCCAAGTCATTCTCCAAAACCCTCGTCCCCCGGTTGCCTCAACATAGACATCGTACAAAGAAGCCGGTAAAAAGGGAATCGTATCGACGACTTCCCAACTCTCGCTGTCGGCCAAGTCTGACGTCCATTCGACTTGGTAACTAAAGCCAGGAACTCCACTGAATCGAAGCGTCCCGATTTCATCCGCGAAAGAATGCCCAGACTGAATCCCCAGCGCCAGATCACCGCTTTCGACACTGCTTTCACGCTCAAATTGTATCGACACATTGAGCGCCACTTCATCGCCTACACTTCCGCCGTGACTACCAACCACAAAACTGAGCGTATCTCCGGCGGCGACTTTGAGAGCAGTGAGAGCGAAGCTGCCGTCGGTCTCTGTCAGACGACCGGCCGAACCTGTCGCGCTAAAGAGTTCGCTTGCATTATGGAAGACCTGCACCGTCACGGAATCATCGCTGGTGCCGCCCACCAAATCACGGAAGCTCCCCGAGATCGTTGCACGGGGCTGACCGAAAATGACGTCGTGGTCTTCGATCGTATAACGCACAATGACATAGTCCGACCAGGCACCGTCATCTGTGGTGATCAACAAATCCGTGCCAGCTGCGAAACTTGCCCCGATTCGGCTGATAATCAAAGCTTGGCAATTGCTTCCACAGTTTGAGTAAAATCTCCTGGCCAAGATCCTTGGCTTCGTCCCGGCCAATCCCCACTCGTAACAAAACCGCATCAATATACCCCTCGTAAGCCTCAACAAAAGATGTCCAAGCATGCCCATTTTTCGGGTCTTTGACTCGTTGTATCAGGGTGTAGCGTGTCGATTCCATCTAAAGCTAGGGGCACTTATAGGGTTCAACGAAAGCATCGGCGAGAGCACAGTAAATCTCAAGTCGTTTCAGATATAGAATGCTTCTTAAAATGCTGCAAGGATGCCCACTTTCCTCAGATTAAAAAAACGCCGACGCACCATCATTGATAAAAAAAGAACGGTAGCCTACTCCGTCACCGACAACACTCGGTAGAACTGAGAATTACCAGTGGGTTCAACAAACATTTTATAGCTGTCACGCTCGTCATCAAAAAACGAACTGGAGGTATTCACATCCAACCACGAATTCGGGTCGGACAAATCAGTGGTGCTTTGAAGCGTCTGAGAAAGCACATTCTCGGCAGGCGCCGCCCACTCTAATACATATGCGGATCGAATCTCAATCGCAGCCACCTCCGTGACAAACACACTCGGCAAAGCGCTCTTCGAATACCCCGTTAAAAACATAGACGCTGCCTTTTCGGATGCCAGCACCACAGGCTGCCCATCCGCACCGAAGCCTAAATCCGTCGCTCGAAAATAGTCGCCAGAAGTGTTCTCAGCAACCAAAGACTCCGTCCAGACTCCAGCAGAAGATTCACTGACGAATAATTGGCTACCGTCGCCCGAAATATAGGACACGGCATAGTCGATGCCGCTGGTACTGGATGCATCGTTCTGCGCCAGAGCCACCGAGGCGGAATTACTGACCTGAGACGACACAATCTGGAACTGCCATGGAGCCGCATCGGAACTAGCCTTGCTCGCAATGCAAACCAAGTTCCGAACAGGATCGGCGTAGGCGAGGCACAGACCGGAACTGTTCGCATTATATAAATCCAAATGACAGATTTTGATTAGAGTATCACTGATGATCACGTCACTAAAATCCAAGCTGCCCGCATCCATACGTTGATAGATCAATTGGGCCGAAGTCTCATCTAATAGCGTGTTGTTGTTCAAATCTTCGCCATCATCCAACTGCTGATTAAAATTAACATCTTCCGAAAAAGTTGAGTAGACTAGATGACTGGTATCCCCCACGCCTGCCGCAATTGAAACGGAACAAACCGGCCCATCTGAAACCTTGATGGATGTCAGTGACGTTTGATCATAGTAGTACAACCACAATTCATAGTTCGCGCGAATCACAGCCACATGCACCCCCCCGTTGTCATCGATCGCGACAGCTCCAGACATTTTCTGAATTGGTAAAGTCAGCCGCGTGTTCGCCGCTTGTTCCAATGTATCCACATAGAGCAAATTTTCGCGCCAGTATGCAAGCGACAATACCCCATCCAAGCGGTCCGCAAAATGTGGCTGATCGGTGTTCTCCGCTAGATCAGTCACAGCTTCGACCGACCAAGCCCCTGAGTTTGTAGCGACTCCCAGACGATGGTACTGCCCGAGTATCGGAAGTCCAGTAGTCGTATCTATTTCTGGAGGTTCAGCCATAGCGGACATTTCCAACCAAACGTAATGAAAGCCATCGTCATTGATACGCACGCTAGGAGCAAAATTCAAAGGAATGCTAGGCACTAGATCGCCGAATTCATCGAGAACAGGTGTCCCGTTTGCATCAAAAATAGGGGAAGTAGCCGCCAGGTAAGTCTTTGACCAAGTCGTGGCATGCAGATGGCTGCCCGTTGCACAGGCAAGGACCAGCATTGCGAAACGAGGAAGGGTAAATAAGCCAGCAGGTAATATCATAGATCTAACAAGATCTGATCGCTCATCGAAGACTTGGCAAGCTAACGTGCTAAATGGGTAAATAAACTCAATCTACCTCCTCTAATCCCCCTCTGACTAGGACTGAGCCGAGGGGGTGAGTAAAGAACGCTTATACTAAACTCACTTGTAGATCGAGCACTTCACCGGCCTTGAGCACGATGGCACTTTGGAAGGCCAAGCGTAAATCGCTGCCCTTGGTCTCAAGCTTGGCAGGCAGGGTGCGACCACTCAGCTTCACTTGCGCGGACTTGGCTTGCTGGCCCTCGCCGGCATGCAGAATCACATTTCTCAGGCTGACTTCGCCCTCGGAGACATTGAGCGTGGCTTTCAGTTCGCGGGTGCTCCGCTGCTGCGAGTAGAGGCCGTAAGCTTCGGCTGCGGTGAAGAAGCTCTTGTGGTCCTCCGGAGTGAGCACGGGGCGGAAGGCAATCTCTCCCTTAGGCCCATCGTAATGGAAGCCCTGCAGTGCGAGCAGAGCGGACCAGACACTGAGTGAACGTCCGTAGAACTTACCACACTCATCGTCGCCAAATGGATTGCCGGAATAGCCCCAGGGGCCGTTACGAACATTGGACACACCCTTGGTGCGCAGGCGTCCGTTGTAACGGTCGTAGATAACCTTCATCACCATGAGGCCCTCTTTGAGCAAGCCGTTTTGAATCATAGCCACCGCGGCGCTGTATTCGAAACCGGTCATCACCTCGTCGCCATATTTCATCCCGGGAATCGGCTGCGGGTTCTTCGGCCAAGTGATCATCTTCATGCCACCATCAGTGACTTCACAGTATTGACGCGGCTTGAGCGAGTGCCCGTAAAAATCGGTCAGGAAGTTGTATTTGAGCAAGGACTCCATAGCCTGGCGCGAACGCTCCTTGGGATAGCAACGGTCAATCTCGACTTGATCGGCCCACCATTCGCCGAGGATCTGGTCGATATGGCAGCCGTCGAGATAGTCCTGGCTACGTTTCTTGCCGGGTTCCTGGATGTAATATTCGCCATTCCAGAGGCGCTTGTTTTGCAACTGCTTGCCGGACTCACGGATCTTGCGGTATTCAGCTGCAACTGCGCGATCGCCAACGATGTCGGCCATGCGCGCGGCGGCTTCGAGGGCTGCCAAATACATGCTGCCGATCCAGGAAGAACAACCGGAGAAGTCACCATCCAGCGTGTTGTGCTGCGTGGTCTCCATAAAGCCGTCGCGGCTCGGATTCCAATAGTCGATACTCCAGTCCATGCCCTTCTTGACCTTGGGCCAGACCGATTGGAGCCAGCTGTCGTCCTTGGAGCAAAGATGCTCGCGATAGGTATTTAAAATCGTGCCGTAAAAACCATCGGCCGCCCCCACCTTATTGGTGTGGCGATACGGAGTCACCCCTTTGCCAGTTTGACGCTCATAGTCCTGATCACGCATGAGACGCCCCATCTCCGGCAACAGGCGCGCATGTGCTTGTGCGTAGTGATAGACGTGGGTACAATTACCCGCACAGCAACCATCGTCTTCATTGCAACCTTCCCACATGCCCAAATAGCCGTTCTTGGCCCACCAGAAAGTTTGGCTGCGCAAGACGGCCAACTGTGAACTCATGCGGTCGAGCAACCAGACTGGCAGCGTGGACGCATACAAGGTTTTGTGAAACAGACGTGTGCGCGCAGTGAGGTCCTCAATGTGGTCCTGCATGTAGGCCGCCACGCCCATGGCGTCCGGCCACCAGTTGGTGTAGTTGTGCCCCTGCCCGCTCCAGCCAACACTGTTTGAACGCCCCTCGCCCTCCAGAGCGATCATCTTGCCGGAGCCATGCTTATTGTTTTGAAAATACCAGGTCAGCACAAAGGTCACTGACTTCGTCTCACCGGGCGCCAGTTCGATCGGCGCGGAGAGCGCGCCGTTGACCGATTGCCCGGCAGGTGAAACTTGAGATTTCGCAGCACCGTCGAGCGAGCCGGAAGTGAGCAACTCACGCTGCAACGATTTCGAAACGTCCCACTCCGCCGTGCCCGAAGCACCGGCAGCCTGAGTCATCAGCACCATGTCCGCGCTATCGTTGCCCGAACGTGTCATGTGCAGCAAGGTAGTCTCGCCCTGCTTCAGGACTTCGTTCTGATTGCTGCCATATTTGTAGTTCCCCTTGCCCTTGCCTTCGTTATAGCCGAGAGCATTCTTCTGCGCCGCCAGAACGTCGACCTTCACCTTCGAATTCGAGGTGTTCTTCGCCGTGACTGTGTAAATGGCACAAGGGATGGCACAGCCCTTCAGGTTCATGGGAATGAAGGGATTGAAAACTTCCAATTCGAGCTCCACCGGAAGTGCCGGCTCTCCAAACTTGTATTGTCCAAATGGATACTCACCAATGAACTTCAAAGATTTCATCGGCGCAAAGGCACCAGCAGCTTTGGTCTGCAAAGCACGCACGAGCGGCTGACCACCCGCGGCTTGGGCACGCACCGCAAGGAAGCTATCTTCCACCCGATGTTCTTCGTAGTTGCAAGCGATTTGCCAGATGGCGGGCTCGGCATTGCCATTAAATTGAATCGCGCCGGCACCAATGCCACCGACCATGAAGTTGATCGCTTCGAGGCGCTCCCCCTCATAGACAGTGCTCTGTCCATGCGCAGTCAGGTTTGGATCATTCAACATCGCCTGAGCCTTGGCTTCGCGCACGGCATCACGCTTTGCCTCGACCGCAGCCACGATCGCTCCCGTCGCTTTTAAATGCTTCTGCCACTCCGCCCCAGCGACTGCGAGGTGCGCCTGAATTTCCGGAGCGGTCAAACCTCGCGCATAACACGCCACTTCGTCGACCGAAATATGTGTCGAACCCCAGCCATTATTCACCGGCGTGCTGCCCAATGTCATAGTCGTCTTCCTTGGGCCCTTACGGGTATACTCATACGCGCCGCCGACGAGACTACACTCGTAGCCATCCACGTAGGCACGCACATCCAGATCGAAACTGGTCAGGGCAAAGTGATACCAACGCCCGACTTCGATCGGCTGATCGGTCGGTAGGTTGATCTCCGTCACGACCATGCCATTGTTATTCTGATAAAGCAGCCCGGAAAGATCGTTTTTCACCCCGATCACGAAAAGCGCGGCCTTACCATTGCTCTGCGCAATGATGACGGGATTGCCGTCGCCGCTCGGCTTGGCATCGACTCGGAAGAAAAGCTCCAAGGTCGTGGCGCGGCCTTTTAACTTATCGGCACCCGGCACCAGAATCGGAGCATTCGGCTCCAAACTGATCGCCTTGCCATCAATTGCGCCCCCCGTAAAGGCGGTCGCCCCACTGGCTTTGGCATGCGACTTCCCCAGCACATCGATCAAATCGCCATCAAAACGCCAGTAACCACGCAGAGCGCGATCCTGTCTCAAGTTTTGCGCATAGGACTCGCGACTAGCAGCGCCCATTAGAGGACCTGCCATCATCCCTGCGGCAAAGGTGCCAGCCGCCACCAAGAATCTACGGCGTGAAATATCTAATGAAAACTGGGACGAGGACGAAAAAGACGTAAGCTTTGATTGCATCATGGGTATGTTGTCAGTGGGGCGTTAAAATAAGATCAAACGAAATACTACTCAGAAGGCAACTGACTGTATATCACGTGTACTAGCTATTTAGTAGGCCGAAACAGAATATGGTCAATGTATGCTGCATTTGGAGAGCAACCCTCCAGCATTTACCGTATATCTTTTAAGTCCGCGCGGTTCCAGTTCGACTCATGCTTGATATAAATGATCTAAATGCCATCCGAGGGAGGCATTTTAGCATCTACTTGAGTCAGCCAGGCATTTAGACGCTTCCGCATGCGCTCCGCCATTTCGGGATGATCCGACAGCACATTCTTCTTTTCCATGGGATCCTCTTTGATATTGAAAAGCGCGTCAGGAATCGTGCCGAGACCTGCATACAGTTTCCACTCCCCTTCAACTAAGATGGAGCTGCCCATGAAATATTTCACATCTGGACGATTGTGTGGATAGTGCCAATAGAGCGCATCACGCTCCAATTCGCCCCCTTCAAATAGAGGCTTCAAATCGAGGCCTTCTAGTTGAGTGATCGCTTGTGTAGAGCCGCCTGCTGCGTGCACAAAGGTTGGAAAAAAGTCCATCGTGGTCACTGGGGTGTCCGTTGTGCTGCCTCCTGTAATGACGCCGGGCCAACTGACCGCCATCGGCACCCGAATACCACCTTCCAACAAAGACCCCTTCTTGTCATTCAACCAGGAGGTAGGCTTCCAACCTCCATTATCCGAGTAGAAAACAATCATCGTATTATCCCGGGTACCGGTCGCCTCCAGCGCATCGAGCACCTTACCGATCGCATGATCCATACTCTCCAGCATCGCCAGATACGCATTGCCCCCATTCTTTTTGACTAAATCCCTCGGTGCCTTGATCGGGGTATGTAAGGAATAGAACCAGAGCGATAAATGAAAGGGCTGATCCTGGTTGGCTTCAATAAATGAGACAGCCTCATCGCCCAAGCGATCCGTTAGATACTCCCCCTTCTTACGGTTTTCGATCGTGCCATTTTTGTAAGGATCGAACCACGACTTCGGTTGCCCATAGGCACATCCACCGATGTTTGTATCGAAGCCATAATGTTCAGGGTGATAGCGACTATCGACGATGCCATCCTTAGTGCCCATCGAGCCCTCTCCAGCCAGGTGCCACTTCCCGATAAAACTGGTTGCATAGCCAAGCTTCTTCAACTCACGCGCATAGCTCGGCAAATCCAAAGGGAGATGCTTCACGAATTCTGCATCCCGCGGGCCGCCATCAGGTGCGGGACGCTCGTTACCTGCTCTACCTGGTATATGCGTCGTCAGTCCAATCTGCGCGGGCGACATCCCAGTGATGCAAGCGGCACGAGTCGGCGAGCAAACCGTAGCTGCTGCATAAGCCTGATTAAATACCATACCGGTATCCGCAAGGCGTTCCAGATTAGGTGTATGCATTTCCGGGTGGCTGCCGTCAAAGTCCACCCATCCCGGCCCTAAATCATCGGCCATGATGAATACGATGTTCGGCTGCTTGGCCGCGCTAAGAAATGAACTACAGCCGACTCCCAGGCATGCAATCACTTGAATAAGATTCTTCGCTTTCAAAATGTAAGTAGAGGTTAAATGGTATCACAGAGTCAAACATGCCGACTCAATCATGTGCCACTATACAACAAATCGAGCATGCTCGTCTATCACTTGAATAAGCCATAGAAAGCCACCCCGCAAAGCTGGATATACGGGATATAACAATCAGAAAGATCAACGATAGGGCTCAATGCGAATTCCTTTTAAGCCGATCCCTTTGCCTTTAAGAAGACGCGGGGTGACCTGCAATTGATTGAGACCAGCATTCGGGATATTGAGCACTCCCAAGCTCACGCTCAAATTACGGTAACGCGGCGGGCCTGGCTGAAATGATTTCGTTGAATCGAAACCTGACTCAAAGGTCACGAATGTAATACTCTCATCACCACAGGACAATACCCACTCGGAGCCAGCCGCGTCATTCTCGCTGGAATATTCGATACTCACCAAATAGTCGCCTGCTTCGAGGACATTGATATCCCAGGTCGCTACGGCATCTTCAGAGCCCCATCGACCGATAAAATAATCATGTTTCCACTCACCGAATTTCTCCATCCAACGATAATCACTGTGCTTGCACCCCTCGGTCGTCGCCATCTCAGCCAAAAGCGTCACAGGAGTGAGTCCATCGATTTGAGTCGCGGGATTGGTGACTTGCGCGGGCTGATCCAGAATCAGTTTTACGACTGAAATCAATGGCAGATCACGACCGACCTTAGAGCCAAGGTTCAACTCCAAGATTGAGCCATCTTGTGTAAAATCAACTGCGGAAGCATCCTGCAGCAGCGAAGCTTGCACCACTTTTGCGCCGAGGTCCGCGATGCGCAGGACGCCCGCTTGAGGCCATTCGAAAACGTGCAAATAAAGTTCCTGACCTTTGGTGGTGATATCCCCCCAGCTAAAACCCTGATCGAATGGAGAAGCATCCGCCCCGTAGATCGCTTCACCGTGTGCACGTATCCATTCGCCTGATTTCGTCAAACTTTCCACTGCTTGCTCGGGAAGTGAACCATCTCCCTTGGGCCCAACATTCAGCATATAAGATCCACCGCGTGCAACGACTCGCACCAGTCGCTCGCAGATCGCCTTGGGCGATTTCCAGTTCTGATCGTACCAAGCATATGACCAGGAATCGTTGGTGGTGTCCACCGTCTCCCAAGCGTCCACTTTCGGACGCACAATCGGGATTTGCATATCCCCCAGCGAAACATAATCACCATAACCACCGCCGATACGACTGTTGATTAAACAGTCCGGCTGTAAGCCCTGAACCAAATCCACCAAGCGGGCGCTATACTCCTTCGGCATGCCTCCGGGAGTATCGAACCAAATCAACGCAATAGGACCATAATTCGTGAGCAGTTCCGTGACCTGAGGAATCACCTTCTGCTCAAAATAAATATTAAAGTCATCCGGTGTGTAGCCTGCCGGGCGCTCCCCTTTGTATTTCCCTCCATAAGGCTCGGTCCAATCCTGGTTCTGTGAATAATAAAAGCCAAGACGCATCCCTTCCGCCTGACAGGCGTCAGCGAGCTCTTTCATCAAATCACGATCGTAAGGGGTGGCCTTAGTGATTGTGAAATCGCTGACCTGCGAGTCAAACATCGCAAAGCCTTCATGATGCTTAGCGGTGATCACAATCGTTTTCATCCCCGCGGCTTTGGCCAGTTTGACTAGGCCCACGGCATCAAATTGGTCCGGGTTAAAATTCTTGGCGTAGTCCATATATTCCTGCACGGGAATCTCTGCCATGTGCATAATCCACTCTCCGATGCCATAATAAGTCTGACCATTCCAAACTCCCGCCATTTGCGAATACAGGCCCCAATGGATAAACATGGCATATTTATCTTCTGTGAACCATTTCAGGCTGGGGTGAGTGGCTTGAATTGAGAGCTTTTCTTCGCCCCACATTTCGTCCATACCCTGCTCTTTTTCAACAGCCGAGAGCGTGGATGCATTCAATAGCAGAGCCATCAGCAGTGCGCTCAAGCGAAGGTAAAACGTATCTTTCATTATAGGTATCATTAGCAGATTAACAAGAATCCGCTAAGCATACATCAATTCCCGCAAGGCACCTATAGCGCATTTAGGGGATAAAAGGCGTTTTTAGCGACCGCTTTTCCATAGCTGGATCTGCTTCACATCATTCTTCGCAGTAGAACCTTCGGTGCTGCGCCCGCGGAACACATCCGCTTCTAACTGTGCGAGCAAACGCTGAACCACTTCGGGCTGCGACTCATAGAGATTGGTGGTTTCACTGGGATCGTTCGCCAGGTCATAGAGTTGTGCGACGGGCGCACGGGAGCGCTTGGCCTGATCTTCCTTGGGACTGGTCCAACCACCCGATCCTCTCGCCAGCAAGAGCTTCCACTTCCCCATGCGATAGCCAAAGTGTCCACTGATCGAATGATGAATCACGCCCTCGCGTGTGGATACAATCGGCTCCCCCTTTAGAGCGGGCAAAAAGCTGACGCTGTCCTCCGCACCATCTGATGGAAGTTTTGTATCCAAAATGTCCGCACAGCTCGCAAAGAAGTCGGTCAGGCAGAGCAATTGATCCGAACGGCTCCCCGCTTGAACGACCTCCGGCCAACGCACAATGAACGGCACGCGATGCCCGCCCTCCCAGAGGTCAGCCTTCGAGCCGCGGAACTCCGCGCTCACCTGGTGCCCCTGTTGCGCCAGTGCAGGAATATTCGCCGCTTTGGAGCAGCCATTATCACTACTAAAAATCACCAAGGTATTGTCGGTCAGACCGTTGCGGTCGAGCGCAGCCAGGATTTCACCGAATCCGGCATCGGTCTGCATGACAAAATCCGCGTAGTCGCCGAGCCCGCTTTTCCCTTTCCAGTCCTCGGTCGGCACGATCGGCGTGTGCGGGGAACCGTAGGGCACATAGAGAAAGAAGGGTTGCCCGTCATCGTCTTGAGCGCGTGCATCGATGTATTCGACAGCTTTTTGGGTGAGACGCGGCAACATGTGAATTTCATCTTCGTGCGCAATGACAGTGTCGTTCTCAATCACTCCCTTCATATCGCCGGCATGATGGAAACCATGATAGTAATCAAAACCGCGATCCACCGGGCCATCCGGAATAGTGCTTCCGACCGGTGCCAGGGTATGGCGGCCCTTGCGCTGGATGGGCTTCTGCGTTTCGGGGTCCAGATAGAGGAAGTTCAAGTGCCATTTGCCAACGATGGCCGTATGATAGCCCTGTGCTTTCAAGAAGCTGGCCACGGTCGGGCGCTCTCGAGCAATCAAGCAGGGCTTAAAGCCTTGAACCACTCCTCGCTGTAAGCTGGTGCGCCAACTGTAGCGTCCGGTCAACAAACCGTAGCGCGTGGGCGTGCAGACGGAAGAGCCTGAGTGTGCATCGGTGAAAATCATCCCCTCACGTCCGAGACGGTCCATTGAAGGCGTCGGAATTTTCCCGTGTTCAGGGTTGAGGATCTGCACGTCGCCATAGCCGAGGTCGTCGCAGAGCACGAAGACGATATTTGGTATCGACGGACTCACCACAGGTGCTTGAGCCGCCCCCGATAAGTTCGCAACAACCGTTAAGCATAGAATAGAAATGAGGCACTTGAATCGCATGATTTATTTGAAATGCAGACTGATTGGATCAAGGATGGGCTTAATTTTGCTGGGAGCTTTGCACGACCTGCTTCATGGTGCCATCCGCATTAAATGTGACCGGATCAAAACAGATGGAGCGGTTCGTAACCTTTCCTCCGGACAGGTCCGCGTTGTGATAAAACAAATACCACTGACCTTTATAGGCCACAACGGATCCGTGCGTGGTGAGAGAACTGGTCTTGTCCAAGAGAATGCCTTTGTGCTCCCACGGGCCCATCGGATGCTCGCTCATGGCATAGCGCATCTGATGCCCACGCGGCGTATTATCGGGATAAATCATGTAGTAGATCCCCTCGCGCTTAAACACAAATGCACCTTCGCGGAAATCCTCGAGCCCATGCATGCGCATGGAGGGCCCTTCGACTTCCACCATGTTCGCTTTCAACTTGGCAACCAGTGGCTCTCCTAATCCCCCGTAGTAAAGATAGGCCTGTCCATCCTCGTCAATAAAGACGCAAGGATCAATATGGGGTTCCAGCCCCTCGATGTATCCTTGCACCTTAAAACCGGAAGCCGGGCTTTGACTGGTGGCGATGCCAATTTTCCAGCTGTCCCGCGCATTCGGCCCGGTCGGATGTGGGAAATAAAAATAATAGGTCCCCTCTTTATACGCACAATCAGGTGCCCACATATAGCCTCCACCCTTTCGGCCCCAATCCACATCACGGGAATGCAGAATCTCTCCATGATCCGTCCAGTGGACCATGTCATCGGTCGAAAAGACATGATAGCCATCCATTTTTTGATAGCCCCGACCACCCGCCACGTCGGTGGAAGGATACACATACAATCGCCCATCCTCCCAAACATGCGCCGAAGGATCAGCCGTATACATGTGCCGAATGAATGGATTTGCGGCCCGCGGCGCACTGAGTCCGCTAACCGCACTAGCCGCAGTAGCCGCACTGGTGACCGCCAATTGCCCGAACGTGGACAGCGCCAGTAATCCACTGACAGAAAACAGAGCAAGGGTATTGAGTCGAGACATAGTCGTGCGGTCGAGGGATATTGTAAGCAACAGAACTGCCGAAGCGACGGGAACTGAAAGATACAGGATACCAGATAATTACGGTTTCAACATCACGTGAATACGCCACCTCTCAGCGACTGCAATCGACGTCAGAACTCGCGGATACGCTCTTGAGGCAGCTAGATCATAAACAACACAAAAAATCCGGCGCTCACAATGGAACGCCGGATTCAATTAAAAATGAAAGCATGAGCAGGATTGACCGCAACATGCCCACTGATGTTGCGAATTAACGACGACGCATAATGACCGCAGTCAAGGCAAGCATACCTCCTAGAAGCGCGTAGGTGCCGGGCTCGGGGATCAAAACCAGATCAATGCCAGTCGCAGTATAAACCACATCAGCAGTCAAGCTGCCGAAGCCGGAAATACTCTCAGCAAATTCCGTCGCATCTGCGAGGTCACTATACGAAAATAAACTAATGGTTCCGGCACCGCCGGTATAGGACGAGCCATCAATGACAAGGCCCGCACCGGAAACAATCGTCATAGTAGTAATACTATCGATCGTATCGACCCCCGTCATGCCCAGCGTGAAACCGAAAGTAGAAAAGGCATTCGCATTCAGTGCTCCAGCCACCTCGACGGATGCCGTATCTCCTTCAATCGCAAAAGTAGACGCGGCCAACGTGCCCACGGAAATGCCATCGGTAGTCAAACTCCCTCCGGAAATGGTATACGAAGCGGAATGACTCCCCACCATAAACAGGCTATCGTCGACGTCAACACTGCCTCCAGTCTGATACACAGTGCCTGAACCCGCAGCCCCCATATTTATATTTCCTGAAACATTCAAACTAGCACCTGAAAGGATATTTAAAATGTGCCCACCTCGAATTTGAAGTCCTGCCTTAACGGCTCCATTCAATGAGCCCGCATCACCGGACAGGTTTGTAGTGCTGTCACCATTATCCCCTTCCAGAATAGTATTCGTACCACCTCCGGCGTTCCAATTACTCGCAGTCAACCAATCGTTGTCAGTTGGATTCGCTTTCCAATCATCGGAAGCGTACGAGTTAGACAAGGAAGCCAGTAAGCCAAAGGCTGCCAGCGAAGAAAGGGCGCTAATAGATTTCATAAATTTATATAGAGGGGTTAAAGGACAAACGAATTATCCACGCTAACTAAGTTACGACTATAGCAGGACGAATATCCGAGGGGCATTACGTATACGCATGATTTCCCGTATCTCTCAATCGAGGAATGTGTCGCCCCGCACTCAACAGTGATCACTGCGCTGACAATGCATGTTGCCCAAGTTCAGCGGCATGCCCCGGCGAAGCTCTATGCTATTTCGCTGGTCTTTTCTTCGGAGCGGCCACTGCCACGCCTTCGTCTAAAGTGTAAACTACTGGCTCGATCGTTCCGTCCGGGCGAAATGTGATAGGCTCGAAACAAACAGAACGTCGGCAATGACTCCCCTCGTTCACATCCCCCCGATGGTAAAAGAGATACCACTGCCCCTCAAACTCAATCACAGAGGTATGGTTCGGTGAATACGGCGAGTTGGACGCAAGCTCACCGATCAATTCAGCATATTGCGGCAAGGGGGAATCCGACATCCAATATTTCGTCACCCGGCCCACGCGTGCACTGAAATAGTAAATCCCATCGCGCTTAAACACGTGAACGGCTTCATTGACTTCTTCTTTGCTCAAGCGCACCCAGGGGCCGTCGAGCTCGACCATATTATCCTTCAACTTGGCACCCATGATGTGCCTGCCGGGCTCACCGATATCGTGCCAGTGATCATTGCCGTAGATATAAGCTTGGCCGTCGTCATCGACAAAGACCGTGGGGTCAAAAATCCGGGTGATTGGCTGACTGGTCGCCGCCTCCCAGGGGCCGACCGGCGAACGGCTCTTCGCAACCCCGATCTCATTCACGTTTCCGGGAAAATACCAATAGAACCAGCCATCTTTATAGGCCGCATCCGGGGCATTCATATTCGACCGAAAGTGCTCAAAGCCCGGATCGAGTTGCGGGTCCAAGACCACACCGTGATTGACCCAGTGCTTCATGTCGGAACT
This sequence comes from Thalassobacterium maritimum, assembly GCF_031127805.1. Classification (NCBI taxonomy): domain Bacteria; kingdom Pseudomonadati; phylum Verrucomicrobiota; class Opitutia; order Puniceicoccales; family Coraliomargaritaceae; genus Thalassobacterium; species Thalassobacterium maritimum. The sequence goes on from NZ_JARXHW010000027.1 coordinate 49,778, forward strand.
CTCCAGAATCACATAATCCTTCATCGACTCGTAATTCTTCGCGTCAGGCTGGTCATGCGAGCAATAGACATACACTTTGCCATCAAACACTTCGGCTGCGGGGTCCGCCGCATAGACGAAGCCGGGATCCGTCTTTCTTAAAATTGGATTTCCCGCCCACAAGCCAGCGGTGCTGACACTAAACAGGCAGAGTGCCAACAGTTGGCTGAATCGACGTTTGCGCATCATTTTTTCAAGTTCAATCTAAGGGGGCTATCGTGCTGTAAGTTCGTCGAGGTACATCCCTCCCGACTCCACAGTAACAAGACCTATCACATTAGCACCCTGCTGTAAAGCAATGCCAGCCGCCAGCGCCTACTGGCGAAGTCCATCGGCCGCTATCAGCTCCTGCAGTTGCAGGGCCATGGCCCGCGCTTTTTCCGGATGAGTGCTCACCAGATTATTTTGCTCTGAAGGATCGTCTGCCAAGTGATACAAGCGCTCCGGTTCCGCCGGGCCGACCCAGGATTTCGCCGTTGCTGTAATATACTTCCATTGTCCGACACGCAAAGCACGGGCATCGCTCGGAGCCTCCTCCAGCATGAAGGCTAAGCCCTGCGTATCCTTGCCCAGAAATGCATCCAGTGTATTGCGGCTATCTGGCGCGGCATCTTCTGTAAGATCCAGTCCGAGCAGCGCAGCGAAGGAGGCGATTAAATCGATTTGGTTGACCAAGGCATCGGAGCTGCCGGGCTGAATCCGGGCGGGCCAGCGCACGATAAATGGCACGCGCGTGCCACCTTCGTAGATCTGATACTTGCCGCCACGATAGATACCGGAGCCATCATGCCCACGGTCCAACTCACCCTGCGATCTTCTTATGCGGGTGCCATCGACATAGCCATCGTCGTAAACGGGACCGTTATCACTGGAGAAAATTACAATCGTGTTTTCGCTCAGACCATGCGCTTCCAGGGCTTTCATGATCTCGCCGGTGGTCCAATCAAACTGCACCATTGCATCGCCACGGTAGCCAAGCTCCGTCGCACCTTGAAAACGGGGATGCGGCGCACGGGGCACATGAACATCCTGCGATGCAAAATAGAGGAAAAAGGGCTGATCCTTGTGCGCGGCAATGTATTGTTTCGCCTGATCCACGAAGACATCAGCCATGGTTTCATCATCCCAGAGTGCCGCTTTTCCGCCCGCCATATAGCCGATGCGCCCGATACCGTTGATCACGGAGTTGTTATGGCCATGTGTGCTGCGGTAATAAGTCATCGCGGCCTTGTCCTTTCTTCCGTCCGGATAGCGGGTGCTCCCCGGGCGGTTCACTTGCTTTGGCGAATTGCCCACATAGAGTGGATCCTCGGGATCTAGATTGAGCACGTAATGCCCGTCCAAATACACACAGGGCACACGGTCATTGGTCGACGGCAGCAGGAAGGAGTCATCGAATCCGATCTCCAAAGGCCCCGGCTTGACCGCTCCATTCCAATCCACGGGTGTCCCCTCCGCACCAATCCCCAGGTGCCACTTTCCGATGACTGCCGTCTCATAGCCGGCTTGCTTAAATAGCTTCGGCAGCGTCAAAATATCCGTAGGAATACTGAGTGGTGCATTGGGCGGAAGGATCGCGACACCATGACGAAAGCCATGAACCCCCGTGAGCAAGGAGTAGCGTGAGGGCGTGCAAGTGGCCGCCGCACAGTGACCATCGGTAAAGCGTAAGCCCTCCTGTGCGAGCTGATCGATGTTCGGCGTAGGAATCATAGTGGATCCATAGGCGCCCACATCCCCATAGCCGACATCGTCGCCATAAATGATCACGACATTGGGCTGTGCATTCGATGCGGCTGCGAGCCAAACAGATGTAGCCATCAGGCCCCCCATCACGATGCTAAGGTATTTCTTGTTCATAGGGTAATTTTGTTGCGTATTTGGGATTCTTTTCAGTCGGCCCGGGGGCACCGGTTTGCGCACGCCACTCTTTGAGCAGGGCATACTTATCTATCCAGTCCTTTACTACGGAACTGCGCACTGGGCACTCGGGCATCTTCGATCAACTTCAGCATTTCAGACAGCTTCTCAGGATGCGATTTGGACAAATCTTTGCGCTCAGCCATATCCTCGGCGAGGTTGTAGAGTTCAGTTTTGAGCGTCTTCGGTGTATTCAGATTGTATTGGACGAGTTTCCAATCGCCCTGCTGGAGTGCACGACGACCGCCCTTCTCATGAAACTCCCAGTAGAGGTAATCATGCTTCGGCTGCTCTTTTCCAAGCAGTGTGGCGGCATAGGACACTCCTTGAATGTCCTCGGGTGCCGCTTGGCCAGTGAGCTCACAGACTGTGGGTAAGAAATCCCAGAACGCCGATGCGTGATCGCTTTGCTGTCCGCCCTCCATCACAGCCGGCCAGGAAGCCACAAAGGGCACACGGATGCCGCCCTCATACAGATCGCGTTTGCCGCCGCGCAGTGGCCCTGCAGAATTTAGCATCTTGGGCAACTTGCCTCCCTCGAAGGCGGGACCATTGTCACTGGTGAAGACGATGAGCGTATTGTCCAGCAGCTGCTGTTCCTCAAGCTGCGCCACAATCGAACCGACCGCAGTATCCATAATCGTGATCATCGCGATGTAATTGGCCAGCACCTCCGGCGTATTGCTGTAGTGCTTGGAATTCTTAAAAACCACTTCCTCTTTAACAAAGGGCCGCGCAGCCGCGCGCTCGGCTTCGGGTGCGATAATCGAAGCATGCGGTATTGGATAGGAAAGTATCATAAAAAACGGTGTATCGCCCGATTGATCTGCGAGATAGCCAAGCGCCTCCTCCGTATACAGATGGCCGTCGTAATGGGTGCCGCTATGCAACTGATTCTCCGGAAAATCAATCCGCTCGGTGTTGCGATACACAAATTTAGGATAACGGTAATGTCCATCACGGTGATCCGTGGTGCCATAGAAATAATCGAAGCCACTCTGCAGCACGACTTCGGGCGTTTGCGTATTTCCCGTCACGCAGGACTTGCCGATCATGGCGGTGTGATAGCCTGCGGCCTTGGCCACTTCGGCGACCGTCACTTCCTCATCACGAATCGTATGCGGTCCATTGCCCCGCACCGTTGCATGGCCCCCATCCTTTCCAGTCATCAAGGAGCAACGCGAGGGTGAACAGACTGTGGCGCCGGAGTAATGTCGTGTGAATTGCAGCCCGGACTCCGCCAATCGATCAATATTTGGCGTGGTGAAGTGTTCCTGCCCATAACAGGACAAATCGCCATAGCCCAAGTCGTCAGCGATGATGAAGATGATGCTTGGCTTCGGCGCGGCCTCAGGCTGCGAAGCCAAGGATTGGCTCAACACGCAGCCGGCACCGATGAAGGTGGAAATGATTTGTTTGAGTTTCATTATTTCTTATCTTTGAAGTTTACGGTCCATTCAACAACTCCATTTTGGAGGGCCAGCAGTGTCAACTTCCCGATCCCCTGCGCTGCATCCACGAGCTGAAACTCAGCGGTGGCTCCGGAAGCCGATACGCTGTCGACCTCGTATCCGTTCAGCGCAAGTGTCACGGTATAGACCTCGTCTAGGATCAATTTTGAGCGCGCAGTGAGCGTTTGGCGTTCAGCCTTCCACTCCGGTAGTTTTTCAAAATCCACATAGCCTTGCATCACATGTCGGTCGGTCGAAATAAACTGGGGATTGGGCTGCACCGCGTGGACGGACATCATGCGTGTTTCACCGGGTCGCAGTGTCTGCTCCAGCTCGGTCTTGCCAGAGAGTTTGCCAACGAAGGCATCGTTCCAGAAGTCATAAACATAATACTCGCGATCCGGATCCAGCCCGAGCCCGCCGTCGTCATTTGAGTCTGAGAGTGAAACGGAAATAGTCGATGCAATCGGTAGCGTTTGTGCGGCTTCGCGCAGGCCTCTACCGGTGACGGGCCATGCGGTGGTGGGGAGTGGTCGTTTCTTCTTCTTTTTACCCTGAGTTTCGGGCTCAATTGTCACCGGCTCTCGCGGGATCGTGTCCCACTGTGCCTGTATCTTCTTTTTGTTTCTTTCAATCTGGGTATTGTAAAATGCGACCAGGTGCCAGGCCGGTGAGACTTCAAAATCAAAGATTTGCGGATACGCTTTTCCACTGAATGCATCGATTGGTTTTGCGCTTTTTTCCTCGGTATAGAGTGGAATGATGCGGGTCAGGTCGTGCCGCATCTCATCGGTCATGTTTTCAATATATTTACCGATTTCAATACGCCCATTGGTGAGGTAAGTCATGGTATACATGGTCCGCCATCCATCACTATTGAACGGGAAGGCGTGGAATGGATTGATCACATCGTTCACGTATTTGACGGCGACCCGGTTTTTATACCAACGCAGACCGCACTTTCTGGCCATGACCGGGTAGTATCGATCGGTGTCAAATTCGGTTCGATGCGTGGTGATCGCTCCCAGACAAATGTCCCCGTGCAGCGGCAGACGTTCATGGATGTCAGAGTTCCAGCCCAAACCTTCATAGGCGAGCTCGTAAATCTTGCGGTAGGCCCGAGTGGTGGTCGCGTAGGGATCTTCCATCCCTCCATCGTAGGCCCAACCGGTGTCGGGATAGTCAAATTTGATCCCGCGGACCCCACCTTTCTTCAGGTTACTATAGACCTCCTCCATGTGCTCGATGAAACCGGGATCGGTAAAATCATACGACCAAAAGAGGTCGCCTTTGTGATAATCAATCTTCCCCTTGGAGCGTCTCCGACTGACTTCATTAAAGAGCATATGCTCTGGAAAGGCTTCGGCATAATCGAGCGAGCGGCGTGCCGTCTGGCTGTAAATGAGCGGAATGCCCCCCTGCTTCTGCACTTCATTGCCCCACTTCTCAATCGTGTCATACGGCTTTTCCAGCTTGCCGCTTTCATACATCCGCCAGTGTTCGTCATCCCACCAGCCCTGCTGATTGTTGGGAACGGCATAATCGTCCGGCTCCAGTCTGAGGGCGAGTGGTGAGTAGTTCAAAAAACCGGTTTCCTTCGCCTTCTGAAGTGCCTCCAGCGTGCCGACCGAGGTGTTTCTAAACTCATCGTTCCCCCAGATATGGAACATACAATACCAGAAGTTCAGGCCCGGGGCGGTTAAGGTGTCGAGTTTGACATGGTTGGCCGCTTTCAGGGCCAAGCCATAGTTCTCCAAGATGCCGAAACGTGATACGTTGCTGAAATCAATGTAGAATCGGTCCTGATCCAGAATGCGGGTGCTGTTCGGATCCACACGTTTGCCCACCGGATCATGCCCCCAGAGCTTGATTGCAAGCGCCTGCTCCATCCGCTTCACCTGAGCAGATTTCATGAAATCGAGATAAGACAAACCACCGATCAAGAGATTGTTTTTGGCCGCACCCTTTGCCCCAAACGATGCCAGGATATTATTAAAGCACGAAAGTTCCGTGGCGTCGTCTCCAGTCCGCACCCGTGTGAGATACTCGCCACTTTCTCCATCCAGCAGAATGAAATCTTCGAATGCCTCGCCCGAGTAGGCCGTGCCGGTCAGCGGTGAAAACGATTTGATCTGCAAGGGCTGCGATGAAGTGTTTACCACGCCACTGTAAAGCGCGATGAAGCCCTCTGCCTCATAGAGACCGAGGCTGAGAATCAACGAGGGCGCGTCCGCTTTGCTGCCAGTCAGGATAATTTGCTTCCCCTGGCCAACCGAGTCCGCGAGGGGCGCTGCCTCCCATTCAAAGGTGTATCCATCCGTGGAATGCCAATCTTCAACCGACCAGGATGCCTGCGACAAAGCTTCCGAATGATCACTTTTTCGAATGGCCGAGTAAGTCCCCGCTGCTAGTGAAATGCGAACTTCCACCTGCTCATTCTCAATGACGGCTTCGCTATCCGTCGCATGAATCTCCACCACATCAGCCAGAAGTGTGAAGGACGATAAAAGTGCACCCGATAGTGCGACGATCCAGTTTTTGATACTCATATTTTTATTCTTTTAAAATTGGATTAATGACACAGCCACGAGGGGCGCATTCATCGACGCACGGTGATCGCACGCGCGCCGCTGGCGACGGGAAGCTTCGCGAGGTAGAGGCCGTTCCCGAGTGGCTCAAAGGAGGCGCCTGCCAGTGTGGGTGCGCCCTGCTCGCTCCAAATCAAAAGCGGGCCGGACTCCTGAAGCGTGAAGCGAATCTCTGTATCCGATACAGACTGCACATCCACCGCAGCCGCAGGCAAATACTTGTCGGCGCGGCCGATCACCGCCCAGCCCCGGGTCTTTGGATAGAGCAGAAACAATTTGGCATCGAAGTTCGGAACCTCCGTCGAATAAGCATCGCCCAGATCGGACACGGTCTGCGTTTCACGGTCATAGACCAGCAAGCCTTCCGCCGGAACGGCCCATGGTGAAGCGTTGGCAAGCAGTTCGCCCGCATGGCTGTAGTCTTTGGCAGTGAAACCGCTGCTCAGGGTCTGGCCGCTCTCGGTGAAGTTGAACAAGGCGATCGCGGCGACACCGTTTTCCATCGGAGCCACCACACGGAAGACATTGTCGTCGCGGAAGGGATGGATGAAAAAGCTTTCCGGCAGCAGTGTCGCCGGCGCAGCGGTGCGCAGCAGCTTCCCGTCTTCGTAGGCAAAGGGGATCAAGACCTCTGGCTGAATTTTAGAAGGCTCGTCGGAGATGTAAACCGGTCCGCCGGAGATGGCGCGGGCGATCGCCATCGGCTTCACATCGCGCTCGTCATGGGTATGGAACATATCGAGATCGCCCCATACGGTCTGCGACATCCACAGATGATTGGCAAAGCTCTGGTAAGTGTTGCTCTTGTTCTTGTCCTTATCCTTCTGGTTGTAGTCCGGGCTGGAGCGTGTCAGCGCGCTGTATTTGGTCTGCAGCGAATTAATGTTGGGCTGCGCGATACAATTTAGCAGCGGAATGCCCATGGCATGCGTGGCGTTTTCCAGGGCTTCGTTGTTTTGGCGCATCGCTTGCACCGGATCTTTCGTTCCAATGTAGTGCTCAAAGGTGCGGAAGTGAAAATCGACCTTAATGAAATCGAAGCCATTGTCCTTAGTGTCGCCCACCATCTTATCATAAAACGCTTGCGAAGCCTCGGCGGTATTGTCGGGCAATACCATGCGCGGGTTCTTCATTTTCGTGAGGTATGGCTTCAAATCGGCCATCGTATGATTGGCCGCGACGCCGTTCATATAGCCACCGAAGTTCCGCCAGATCCCCATCCACTTGATTTTGTTCGCATCCTTCAAGGCAGCAATCGGTCCCCAGCCATTCGGGAACTTCTTGGGATCGACGCCGAAGCTTTTCAGCATTCGCTTCTGCTCATCCAAATACCCGTCGTCCACCATCACCCAGCGAATCGGCGCGCCGCTTTCTTCAATCGTGTGAAAGGCATCCGTGATGATTGCCTCCGAAATCTTTGTCTTGTAATGTTCCCAGGAACACCAGCCGAGATAGCCGTAAGGCTCTTCCGGATACGCTTTCGTCTCACGTGGTTGAGCTGCGACATAGCCGGATGCAAAGACCTGCTCCCAAAGCACTTTGGTAGCCGCATAGGGTGAACTGCCATAGGCCCAGCAGAGCAACGGGATCTCACCATCGATCGCCCGGCTGCCAAAGTTACCGGACTTCAACAACAGTTTCTCGTCTTCGACAAAGAACTGTCCGTAGCTTTTCACGGAACTCATCGGCAACAGAACCAGATAGCGCTGCTCGGAAAGCTGCAAAAGTATGAACTGCCCTTCCTGCAGGTGATTGTGCGCCTTGCGGGTCTTGGAGGGCTGGTAATTTTGCAGGCTCGCCATCGAGTCAAAGGCCACCGCTTCCACGCGATTGCCGCGCGCGATGCTTCCGCCCGGGCCACCGCGTCGGGTAAAGGGACGATAATGAGCGCCCTGCTCAAACGGGGGCAGCACCACTTCCCGACTCAATACAAAGCCGGCATCATCGGGCTGTGCGTCCTCGAGTGTTTCCGTAAGCATCCCCGTCGAGTCACCGGACAAGAGAATGGGTTCGGCACGCAAGCAAGTCGCCAGCAAGGCAAGCGCAAGTAGGCGACTATAACGAAGTAATTGTTTGGGCTGCATCAGTCGATTCGGGGTGGGGTTCATATTCAGACAGTTCGATGCCATCCCAGTAGCAACGGCCTTTAAACTTAGCCGAGGTGCCACAGCGGATGGAAAGGCTCTTCTTTTTTCCAGCGCTCAATGAGTCAGTGAATGACACCCACTCCCCTGCCTGCGTCCCGGCATCGAGTGTGAAGGTTTTTTCTCCGGCACTAACAAACACCTGACCAGTGGCTCCGGGATCGATCTTCAGCTTGGCGCTAAAGGTATAGCTTTGCTGAGGCTTGACCGCGACGGTCTGCTGAATCGCCATCGCCGCCTGTTCCCCTTCGTAGCCCAGAGCGTAATACTGGTCGGCTGGATCCTCCAGAATACGATGCAGCCCATGGGTCGGAGTCCGACGTTTGACGGCTGCCCAATAGCGAATGCTGGCCTCCACGCCTTCTTCAAATGAACCGTTCTTGACCAGGTTGTCATCAGTCGTTCGAGACACCTTGATCGAAGAAAACCGTTTGTCGCCAGCGAGGGTCCCCAAATCAATTACGCTGTGTTCAAAACGCCAGGACTGCCCCTGGAAATGATCGGCTTCGAAGGCTTCCACCACGTAGCCGGGCGCCAGCTCAAGCGATGCGATCGCATTCTCGCGGATACCGTGTTGTTCCAGATCGGCGGAGGTGTAAGCGCCGACGTCCAGTGCCCCCAACATACGGTTAAAGTTGATGTCCGCATGGAAAGTCGGCAAGGCGACGCCAATGGACTGACGCACCCTTTGCAGACTGCCGTCCTCATTGAAACGAACCGGATCGAAACAAATGGATCGATTGTGCGCCAAGCCCCCGGAAAGCGCACCGTTATGATAGAAGAGATACCACTGCCCTTGGTATTCCACCACAGAGCCGTGCATCGTGATCACATCGGTATGATCGACAAATACACCTTTGGGCTCCCATGGCCCAAGGGGGCTGTCACTCATGGAATACTGCATCCGATTGAACTTCGGATGATGGTCCGGATAGATCATGTAGTAGATACCGTCACGCTTGAAAACAAAAGGCCCCTCGCGGTGTTCATCCACGCCGACCTGATGCACCATCTCCCCATCGAGCTCCATCATGTTGTCTTTGAGCTTAGCGGCATAGCATTTGGCATCGATCACCGCATACAGATAGGCTTGCCCATCATCGTCGATGAAAACACAGGGATCGCAAAAACCGCTGCCCCCACGCACTCTGCCCTGCACTTCGAAACCGGACGCGGGCTGCTCGCTGGTGGCCACACCGATCTCCCACTCCATTGCTTTGTTACGATGCGGGAAATAGAAATAGTAGCGACCGTTCTTGTAGGCACAGTCAGGCGCCCACATGTTTCCGCCCTGCGGGGTGCCCCATTCCACATCGCGTGAGTGTAGGATCTCTCCGTGATCCACCCAGCTAATCAGGTCGTCCGTCGAGAACACGTGATAGCCGTCCATGCTACTGTAGCTGGTCGGCGGTGATGTATCCGAAGACGGATACACATAGAGACGACCGTCCTCCCAGACATGGGCCGATGGATCGGCCGTAAACATATGACTGACAAAGGGGTTGGAACGACGCTCTGCCGCCGTAGCCACGAGCGATGTCGCAAAGACAATCGCCAGGTGAACCGTCCAGATCATCTGTTGTTTCAATCGCATCGTTTCGATCGGCCTTGAAATCAGGGCAAGAGACAAACTGCCGTCGCGCCCTTTCGGCTTTCACGTCCGTCTGCGCGCACGGCTGTGACTTTAAAGGTCATCTGCTCGATTTCTTTTAAGTCTGAAGCCCGATAGACGAAATCCGTGCCCTTAAGCTCCGAGGCGACCAACTCATAGTCCGGCGCGTTGCCGACCGCACGATAGAGCTGATACGAAGCGGCATCCGGGCTGGCGGACCAGCTGAGCTCGACCTGATCCACTGAGTTCCGGGCCAGGTTCAAGTCGGCAGGCGCCGCCACTGGCAGGTATTCCGGGATCTCGGTCAGCACATAGCGCGTGCCCTTGCGGGTCTCGATCCGGATTTGGTCGCGACCGCTTGTGACAAAGTCCACAGGCTGGCCCGCCGCGGTTTGAATCACCGCACGGGCGACATTAGGATATCTTAGATCCAGCGTGCCGCCAGACTTGGAAAGCACTTCGATCTGAGTGGCCTGGCTATTCGTCCACTGCGCAGAGACTTCAAAATTACCGCGAGCCAGCAGTCCACTGAAGCTGCCGTTTGGCCAGACTTTAGGCAGAGCAGGCAAAGGCGAAACCACGTAATCCTGACTTTGCAAGAGCAGCTCCGTCACCCCGGCCGTGGCTCCGTAGTTGCCATCGGCCTGAAAGAGCGGCCCGCCGCGGTGGTCATTAAATAGGTTATGCAAAAAGTTGCCGGCCAACAAATCACGATAGAAAAGATAGGCTTCATCGCCATCGTGCACGCGGGCCCAGAAAGCGATCCGCTCAGCACGGGCCCATCCGATATGGGATTTGCGGGTGCGCAAGGTGAGTGTCTTTTCAACCGCATCCTGCCAGGCGGGCGTGGTGTCATTGATTAATTGCCCCGGATAGGAGCCCAAAAGCATGGAGGTGTGACGGTGATGAGGATCGATGCTTGCTTTGCCATTGTTCCCCTTAAAGTCACAGTAGAACTCCTCCTGACGGAACTCTTTGATTTGCCCCGATTTTCCGACCTGAATCGGATCCAACTGCGGCAGCTGCTGCGCATACAGTTCCAGTCGACTATCCGAGCGTCCCAAGACCTCCGCCGCTTTCAAGGTGTTGTGATGATTCTCGTAGAACATCTGCTGATCGAAGGTCGTGCCGATGGTATCCCGGATCTTTTGCTCCGGCGAGGAGGACGGTTTTGCCAGCAAAGCTCCGTCGATTTCCTGAACAAAGCGGGAAACAAAATTGGCCTGCTCATACATCACCGGATAGACGGTTTCCGCCAGCAGGGATTCGTCGCGTGTGAAGTCATAATAATCCCAGAACATTTGAGCGATCCATGATCCCGTGCCGAATCCAGCGATCGATGATTTGCCCGGGACGTTGTAAGGGTTCGCCCAGAACGGGCCGGACCAACCGTTGTCGCCATCCGGATCCAGCTGCGATGGATTGTATTTCTTGATATACTGTGAGGCATAGGCTTCCTGCTGCGGCTGGAAGGCCTTGAAAAAGTCGGCGTAAGACTCAAAGAGCTCAGGCAAGTTAGCCGTAAACACCGGCGCGTACGCCATCTGCACATTGGTATCATGCAGGTATTGGGAAGCCCAGGGTGGCTTCTCGTAAACGTTCCAAATCCCTTGCAGGTTGGGTGGCAGCGTGCCGGGTCTTGAAGAGCAGATCAGCATGTAACGCCCAAACTGAAAGGCCAACTCCTCCAGATAAAGACTGTAGCGACCGTCTGGATACGCATCGACCAATTTGTCGGTCGTGATCGATGGCACCGCTGCACCGAAGTCGAGATCGGCACGATTAAAAAGCGCTTTATAATCTGCCTGATGCTTAGCCAATAGCTCGTCGTAAGACTTCGCAGAGGCGGCGGCCATGTAGCCCGTCACCTTGGCATGCGGGCTGGGAAAGCCTTCGAGTTTCTTGGCAGGCTCCGCAGTGAGAAATACCTCGGGGTCCAACTCATAATTGGTGCCCACCGCGATCAAAATGACCGCACTGTCGGCATCCGTGACCTGCAATGTGCCCTCGCCGGCTTGCATGCGGCCGCCTTCGGGAATCACTTTGAACTGACCTTCAAACTGTATCTGGTAGTGCGTCATCACACCGGAGAGCATGATCGTATCGCCCTTGGCCTGAACTGTCCCGCTCTTGGCCTCTCCGAGAAAAGGAATGGTCGGACGTAAGGTGAAGGACAAGCTGCCTGCCTTCGATGCGCGCAGACGGATCGCCATCACTTTGTCCGGATAGCTAGTAAAATACTCGCGGGTATACTCGACACCGTCCTGCGCATAGCTAACGCGGGCCAGCCCCTCGTTCAGGTCCAGCTCCCGCTGATAGTGGCGGGCCTCCTTGTGATCGAAATCAATGTAAACTTCGGCAAAATTGTTCAGGCCTCTGCGCCGAAAGCCCCCCGGGCCTCCGCCGTCGTAAAGGCTGTTTTCCGTGATCTGGATACGCTCCTGCTCGATACCGCCGAAGAGGTTAATCCCCATGTAGCCATTCCCCATCGGGATCGAAGCGTTGGCCCAACCGAGATCGCTGTCCGGTGCGGGCGCATCATACCAAAGCCGCAGCGGCTTCGCCGAGCGGTCTTCGATTCGATCCGGTTGTGATGTCGCAGCCGATGCTGCATCGGTCATAGGCAGGACCGCCAACGCGGATACGGCCCAAAGAGTGGTCGTTAGTTTTCTGATATTCATCCTATTTCTATATTTTCTACTGCTTTAATAGCTCAGTTTGCCCCCGTCCTTCGGACGCTGTTTTTCACTCTCCCACCACTCACGGGGGCCTTCGGCTTCGATTCCAGCCCAGAGCTGGAGCAATGCCTGCTTCATCTCCTCAGTCTTCTCCGGCATCTTGGCTGCGAGGTCATTCGCCTCCTGACGGTCCGCGAGGATGTTATAAAGCTGGAACTTGGCCAGAGTCTCATCCCCGATCAACTTCCAATCACCGATACGCATAGCCACGCGATCTTCCGGAGCGGAGACGTGTGTGCGCCAGAACAGCGGCACTTCCCGCTCGACGGGCTTCCCCGCAAAGGCCGGCACCATGCTGACGCCATCGATCACGCGATCCTCCGGCAACGGAATCCCGCAAATATCCAAGACCGTCGCAAAAATGTCCGAACCGATCACCGGCGTATCACTCACGCTGCCCGCTTCGATATGTCCCGGCCAGCGTGCCACACCGGGCACGCGGATGCCGCCCTCATAGTTGTTGCGCTTGCGCCCACGCAAGTCACCGGTTGAGCCCCCCTTAATGCCTCCCTTGCCCTCAGGACCGTTGTCAGAGGAAAAAATCAACAAGGTGTTCTCAGCCACGCCCTGCGCTTCCAGCGCATCCATCACCATGCCCAAGGCATAATCGAGCTGGGTAATATTGCCCATGTATTCGCTGTTCCGATGCCCCTCGTAGAGCGACTCAAAACGGTCGTCCGTCCCGATCGGATGGTGCGGCTCATGCACCCACACTGAAAGCGCAAAAGGGTTGCTGGGGTCTCGCAGCTCGGCCAACCAATGCGCTGCTTCCGCTGCGACGAAAGGCGCGGAAAAACCTTCGACCTGGCCGATCTCCTCTCCATTGCGCACGAAATTCACCGGATTTTTGTGGCTCGGGGCGGCGTTGTTGTGCGTGGACATCCAATAGTCATAGCCGTGGTCATTCGGCTGCGGGTAGTCAGGATTGTTAAACATCTGACGCGAGTTCAGGTGCCACTTGCCTACGTGACAGGTCTCATAACCCGCCGCTTGCAGCAGTTCCGGATAGGTGATCTCGCTTTCGCGCAACTGTGTCGGCCCATTGCCCGACACATGACGCCAGACCCCATTGCGATACGGTGTGCGCCCGGTCAAAATCGCCGACCGCGAAGGCGAGCACACCCCGGCCGCCGAATAGGCCTGGGTAAACTTGACGCCCTGCGCCGCCAGCTTTTCCATATTGGGCGTCTGAATCAGCTCGTTGCCATTGATAGAAGTGTCCCCCCAGCCCATATCATCGGCCAAGAAGACCACGACATTCGGGCGATTTTCGATCGCTTGAGTCGTGAGCAAAAAACTACTCGAAAGTAGAACAAGAAAAAGCAGGGATATTTTCATAGGATATAGCAGAGCTCTAACATACTAAATCCCATCAAGACCGTCTATCACCTATATAAGTGATAATTTACACTTAAGCTCCCACGCGCGAGCGATAACCAAGAAAAACAGGGAACTTGCGGGCAATAAATGAAGATCGCGATCAAGCCAATCAAAGCGAAGGCGGAGCCATCCAGGGTTTCAAAAACGATATGACTCAAACGACTGGTATACTATTCATATCTGTGCATCTCACGTAGACTAAAACGCTTGTTAAAATTAAGTTCTTGCCCCTAAAAAAAACCACTTAAAACTTGAAATCGTCAAAAATATGTCGATCATGCGACTTATGATCCATTCACTGGCCATACAGAACTTCTCTTCTTTCCACGAGCCGACCCTAGTGGAGTTCACTGCGGGTATAAAAGCAGGTGATCGCGATATCTTTTTGGAATCCACTCAACCGGGTGTATCGGTCAATTCAGTTACTGGGATCTTTGGCCCCAATGCCTCCGGCAAAACCAACCTGCTCAAAGCCATCGCCTTTCTGCGCTATTTCATAGTAGACTCCGCGTCGGAGAAGCCCGATGCGAAAATAGCAGTTGAAGCCTTCCACTTTGTCGAGGGTGCTGCAGAGCGTCACGAGCCAATTCTCTTCCGGCTTGAATTTGAGTATGAAACGAAGCTTTACCGCTATGAAGTCGAGTTTGACCATCAACGTGTTCAATTTGAAGCTCTTTACCGCAAGGATCAACGCTTCCGCTATCTCTTCGAGCGGTCATGGAATATGGTTGAATGTGATTACGATCTGAAAGCTCAGGACATCGGCCCCACCAAACAAATCGCTCAGCGGGAAAATGCATCCTTTATCGCATCGGCCGTCCTCCAAGAGCATGCCTTTGCCAAATATATCTCTGGATATTTCAAGACCTGCTACGTCAATGTTCACATTCTCGGACGGATGACGACCCATGATCCTGAATTCATGAATGTCTTGGACGCATCAGATTATTTTTCGGAACATCAAGATTACCTAGCCGATGCAATTAAGCATATCGCGCATGCAGACACAGGGATCTCTAGCATCGACCTCGACCCGATCAAGCGGATGGACCCACAAGGCAAGGAACAGGAAGTATTGTTCCCAATGGCTCGGCACACTGTAGCAGGCGTTGATTATAAACGTCCCCTCTTGGCTGAATCCCGCGGCACTCAAGCGCTCTTCGTCCTCCTGCGCTATATTCTCCCCGTGCTCGAAACAGGCGGGGTCGCCGTGATCGACGAGTTTGAAACGGGCCTGCACTCACACGTGGTCAAATACGTCGTCGAACTCTTTTACTCCAAGACGACCAATCCCAAGGCTGCGCAGCTGATTGCCAACTTCCACACGGATTACCTACTACAGTCCACCTTGGAGAAATACCAGATCGTCTTTACCGAGAAGAACCCCGCGACTCAATCCACCGAAGCTTGGCGTCTAGACAAGGTAAAAGGAGCCGCCCGTAATACCAACAATCACTATGCTAAATACCACGCGGGTGCGTATGGTGGCATTCCTAACCTCTAAGATCAGGAACGATGGCACGCAGCAACCCTTGGAAGCAGAAGCCCCGCCACACTCGGCACACCACATTGATCGTTGTTGAGGGCGATACCGAGTATGCTTTTATCCAATATCTGAAGGGACTCTGTGGACGAAACTGCGGCACCCGCGTAACAATTGAAAACGCTCACGGAGGCGGCGGAGACTCCGTCTTAAAAAAAGCAATCCAGCTATGCCCGCCTTATGATGCTTGTCTCTGCCTGTATGACACCGACCGTATGCCGACCGTCAAAGGTCACATCAATAAGGCCAAACGCTTTGGTATAATTGAAATTCAATCCGTCCCTTGCATCGAAGCACTATTGCTTAAAATCCTAGAAAAACACGTGCCAGAAGAGACCGCCCAATGTAAACGTACCATGCAGCGTATTGTAGGCGAGAATAAGCTCACCACTAGCGTCACCTTCCAGCAATACTTCCCCCTCGATCTGTTGGAACAACGGCGCAGCAGCATCCAAGCGCTCGATCAATTGTTTCAATACATCAACCCCAAGGGCTAACGACACACGATGATAACAGTAGTCTCAGACAACACAGTACAACAATGCTTGTAGTTTCCAGCGCACCGCTCAGAGTCGACGTCAACACACGCGCCGTGCCACTTGTCCGTCAGGGGAATGCACATCAAGGGCGCGTTTTTTTTTACTCGGATTGTCGCGGATGTTCCTCATCCCACTTTGACCTTCGATCCAAACAAAAGGCCCCGAGGCGAAACACCTAGAAAGCTTATGAAAATTTCAGGTCCCAGAACCCGAGGATCCCCCCATTGAGGGCTGCCACTCGTTACTAGCGGCCTAAATTTAAAGAGAACAGGCCCAACAATTAAGAAATAAGTATAACTCATAAGATGCTTAATTTGGTGATCACAGCATCTCCCCGGTTCAAAGAACTGGAGAAAGCCGCAGTTGTTAAGTATTACTTAATAACTGCCACAAACGGCTAAATACGCCTCACTGCTTGGCTTCAACTGTATAAACAAGTCATTTTCCGTAAAACGAAACACACGACTCGCAGACTTACACACAGGAATCTGCAACGACAGAGCCGCCTAACCATTCAACAGTAGCGGGAGCCTCTTGCTCCCGACTCGAGCAAATCGATGAGCTATCAGCCCTCGCCCGCCTCAAACTATCGTTTCAGTATCGTTTCATTTAAAGCTTTTAATTTTCACTAAGTTACTAATTAAGAGAGGCATAAGGTTTAATAAGATCGTTTCACGTCTGGCAAAAAAAAGTTCTAGGCGAGCTCATCGCCAATACCGATATGCACTGGGGCAACCTCAGCTTTTTCCTTCCGGAACAAAGCCCCTACCCGCTCGCGCCCGTTTACGACATGCTGCCCATGCGCTTCCGCCCCAGCAGCACCGGCGAAGTCATTGAACGCACTTTCGAGCCCACTCTCCTCGACCTTCGATGTTCGACCTTCGATTGAGCTAAAAGATGAGTTGAACCGTTAATTACGTTAATTTTCGTTAATTAGAAAAAGACATAAACCACTGCGAGTATCCACTTTAAAACTTAGAGGTGTTTATATAATTCCAATTTCAATTCGCCAATGTGGCGACTGTCCCATTATCGCAAATTCACGTAATTAACGGTTTAAATAGCCGTGCCTAAGTCGACCGCCGGATTCAGGGCAATTACGTTAATTTCCGTTAATTAGAAAAGACACAAACCACTGCGAGTTATACGCTTTAAAACTTAGAGGCATTTTTATAATTCCAATTTTAATTCGCCAATTGGGCGACTGTCCCATTAACGTAAATTCACGTAAATTAACGGTTTAAATAGCCGAGCCTAAGTCGACTGCCGGATTCAGGGCAATTACGTTAATTTCCGTTAATTAGAAAAGACATAAACCACTGCGA